>JAJDBL010000253.1 GCA_029261375.1 Nitrospirales bacterium | reverse complement strand
CCGAAGTGATTGCAGCCATCATTGCCTCGTCAGCCAGTCGAGTCATCTACGTATCGTGTGATCCAGCCACGTTAGCTCGCGATCTGCGGCGACTCGTTGACGGTGGATTCACGTTAGTCGAAGTTCAACCCATCGACATGTTCCCCCACACCCAACACATCGAATGCGTCGCGACCCTCGATCGATTGATCGAAGCATGAGCCGTATCGCTCTCCATTGGCGAATTCTGCTCGGGATGGTTTTAGGCGTGATCTACGGCCTCCTGTCCGCGACGTTTGGTTGGAGCCGGTTTACGTCGGATTGGGTTGTTCCGTTTGGCGATATCTTTCTCAATCTCCTCAAGGTTATTGCCGTTCCGCTTATCGTTGGATCGATCGTTACGGGTGTTGCGTCGCTTTCAGATATTCGAAAGCTGTCGCGGATTGGTGGGAAAACCGTTGCCATTTATATGGGTACGACTGCCGTTGCCATCACGGTTGGTTTGGTGATGGTGAATGTATTTCAACCTGGCAACAGTGTCCCGCACGAATTGCAGCAGGAACTACAAGCGACCTATCAATCTGATGCCGATTTCGGTGTCGATGAGGCTGAGGCGGTTCAATCGCACGGTCCGCTGCAAACGTTTGTCGACATGATCCCGACGAACATCGTGGGTGCAGCAGGAAACAATCGCAACATGCTGCAGGTTGTCGTGTTTTCACTACTCCTTGGGGTTGCGTTGGTGATGCTCCCGTTTGAAAAAGCAAAGCCGCTCATTGATGTATTCGCCAGTCTGACCGCAGTAATTATTCAGATTGTCCAGCTGATTATGGTTATGGCGCCCATCGGCGTGTTTGGGTTGATTGCCAAAACCATCAATCAGGTTGCGAAGGATGATATTGGTGCGGCCGTCGAATTGTTAGGGGCGCTTGGGTTCTATTGTCTTGTGGTTGTTGGTGGCTTGCTTCTCCATGCGTTGATTACCTTTCCCGTGTTGCTGAAGATCTTCACGCGGGTTTCAATCGTGAAGTTCTTCAAAGCAATTGCTCCTGCCCAGCTTCTCGCGTTTTCCACGAGTTCGAGTGGTGCGACGCTTCCCGTTACGATGGACGTCTGTCAGAAGCGGGTCGGCGTTTCCAAAGAGGTGTCATCCTTCGTGCTTCCGCTTGGCGCAACCATCAATATGGACGGAACAGCGCTCTACCAAGCCGTTGCGGCGGTGTTCATCGCGCAGACGCTTGGGATGGGGTTGGATATTGGCGCACAGCTCCAGATCTTGCTGACCGCAGTGTTCGCCTCCATAGGGGCAGCAGCCGTTCCCGGCGCTGGGCTCATCATCCTCGTGATTATTCTCGAAGCGATCGGGGTGCCGACCGCGGGCATCGCATTGATTCTCGGCGTGGATCGTATCTTGGATATGTGTCGTACAGCGGTGAACGTCACTGGCGATGCAACGGTCGCTACAGTGGTCGATTCCATCGAAGGTGGGTTAAGGCCTCCCGACGAGGCTGCACTAGAAGGAACGGCGTGAGACCCTTGGAGTCTTGTGTAGGCGATGTAGTTGGAGCGCAAACTGTGACCCCTTCCCCCCTTGCGGGGGAGTACCTCGAAGAAGCAATTCGAGGTACGGGATGGCGGGGATCTGATCTTTGTAATAGCTTTCGGTTTGAGTCAGGTTCAGGGGATGTCATAAGAATGAGGTTTCGCATATGAATGGAGTGTGGCTAGAAGACGGAGTGGTCTCGCTCCGTACCGATCTTCCTGATCCCAACGCAGAAGAGAATGAGGCAATCATCCGCGTGTTGTGTGCTGGCATTTGTAGCACCGACCACGGCTTGATTTCCGGCATGTATCCCTACACAGGGGTGTTAGGTCATGAGTTCGTTGGTGTGGTGGAGCAAGGGCCGGATTCCCTCATTGGGGAACGAGTCGTGGGTGAGATCGTTGCAGCCTGCTGGAATTGCGAGGCGTGTGGTAAAGGGCGTGCCTCTCATTGTCCTCATCGAACCGTCCTGGGTATTACCAACCGGAACGGTGTCTTCGCCGACTATACGTCGCTGCCTGTGGAGAATCTTCATGTTGTGCCTGAGCCTGTCTCAACCGACATCGCGACGTTTACCGAGCCATTGGCTGCGGCACTCCAGATTCTGGAGCAGGTCCACATTACGTCCGGAGATCGTGTTCTCGTAGTAGGGTCCGGAAAGCTTGCTCAACTCATCGCTCGAGTCCTGACGTTAACCGGCTGTGAGCTCACCTGCGTCGGGCGCAACGAGCGGACGATCCTATTGTTTCCCGACACCGCGGAGTCCTACACGGTCGACCATCTCCCGGACATGCAATTTGATGTGGTCGTCGAATGTACTGGAAACGCACAAGGGTTCGAGATCGCGCGGCGTATGGTTCGACCGCGAGGGACCCTCGTTCTCAAGAGTACCTATCCAGGGGCACTAGAGGTTGACTTCACCATGCTTGTCGTCGATGAAGTGACGATTATCGGGTCGCGTTGTGGTCCCTTTGGGGCGGCCGTTCGACTCCTAGAATCCGGACATGTCGATCTCAGTCCACTGATCGAACACAGATTTCCGTTCGACCAATCCCTCGAAGCGCTCCGCGAAAGCCGAAAGCCTGGAACGCTCAAAGTCCTGCTCGATATGTGTTGAGCCGCAAAACTCCTGTTTTCAATTCATTGCGCTCTCAGCGTGTGTCACTTTCTGCTACTTGATGGCAGACGTGCCTTGCTTAGTGAGACAATCTGTCTTAACGGGACGAATTGATGCATAATGGCGTGCGACTGCACCTAGTTGATAGAGAAACCCAGGTGAAGTATGGATGTTGAATTGTTACGAGATAGGCTCGATACATCGGGCGTCTCTATGACCCCTAACTGCTGACGACGGTTTCATCATGCCCGGCAATACGTTTGGAAAAACATTTACAGTCACGACGTTTGGTGAGAGTCATGGTCCAGCCCTGGGTTGTATTGTTGATGGCTGCCCTCCAGGCATCGAGCTTTCCGTCGAAGACATCCAACCTGATCTCGATCGGCGGAAACCAGGGCAAAACCGATTTCAGACGCAGCGCCGTGAATCCGACATTGTGAAGATTCTGTCCGGGGTCTTTGAGGGGAAAACGACTGGAACGTCGATTGGCCTCCTCATCGAGAACACCGATGCCAAGTCGTCAGATTACAACGAGCTCCAACACAAGTTTCGGCCTGGACATGCCGATTATACCTACCAACAAAAATATGGCATTCGCGATCATCGTGGTGGGGGCCGCGCGTCGGCGCGGGAAACCGCGATGCGTGTGGCCGCAGCAGCGATTGCCAAGAAATATCTGAAGGAGAAATGTGGAGTCAAGATTCGTGGATATGTTTCTCAAATTGGACCGATTGGATTTGAGCGATTCGATTGGGATGAGGTGAATCGGAACGATTTCTTCTTTCCAGACTCTCAGAAAGTTGATGCATTGATCACTCTCATTGATGACTTACGCAAAGAAGGCAATTCGGTTGGCGCGAAAGTGACCGTTGTGGCGGAAGGGGTTCCACCAGGCTTAGGCGAGCCGGTCTTCGATAAACTGGATGCCGATATTGCGTATGCCATGATGAGTATCAATGCCGTCAAGGGTGTCGAGATGGGGGCGGGCGCAGACGCTGCGGCACAGAAAGGCACCGAACATCGCGATGAGATGACGCAGGAAGGTTTTTTGTCCAATGATGCCGGGGGGACGCTGGGCGGAATTTCTTCTGGTCAACCGATCGTGACCCATGTGTCGTTTAAGCCGACCTCGAGTATTCGACTCTCCGGACGTACGATCGATCGTGATGGTCAGGACACCACGGTCGAGACCAAAGGGAGACATGATCCCTGTGTGGGGATTCGTGGAACTCCCATTGTCGAAGCGATGATGGCTCTCGTCCTGATGGACCATGTCTTACGGCATCGTGCTCAGAATAGTGATGTGCAGCAACGCACCCCGGTCATTGCTGCAGGCCCTGACGGCATCGTGACCTCCTAACAATGTGTTCACGCGTCACATGAATCGATAGAGATTATGGTACGTCAACTCACCATCAATCCGTTTACCGCGCTGCTAGCGTTGTGGGGCAGCTTTATCATTTATGGGACCGCAGTTCCGTTCGACTTCTCTGTGACCTGGCCAGAGGCACGGCTACATCTTTCAGGTATCCGCATGGGGTACTGGGGTGTGACGTCGACGTCAGAT
>JAJDBL010000252.1 GCA_029261375.1 Nitrospirales bacterium | reverse complement strand
ATGCTCAGTGGGCAACGAAAGATCGCCGGGGTCGTCCAATGCTTACGAGAGGGCGCCGATGATTACCTCATCAAGCCCATCACCAGCGATGAACTTCTCGAAAGTATCGACCGTGTCTTGCAACGGCGACGTCGCATGTCTGAACATCGGCGGTATGCCAGAGAACTGGAACAACGCGTCTCTGAACGGACCAGCGAGTTGCAGGACGCCATTGCCCAAATTGAAGAAACATATCAACAAACGTTGCAGACGCTCGGAGCCGCGCTTGATACCCGAGATGTCGCCACCCAAGCTCATTCCGAACGCGTCACGCAGTACGCGTTGGCGATCGGGAGGATGATGGAAATGCCCCAGGGCGACCTGGTGACCCTCAAACGCGGAGTCTACCTTCATGACATCGGGAAGATCGGCATTCCCGATCATATCCTCCTCAAGCCCGACGTCCTCACTCCTGAAGAGTTTGCGATCATGAAGACACACCCGCATCTTGGTATGCAGCTCATTTCGCGCATCGAGTTTTTGAAAGACGCGGCAGACATTGTGCACAGCCATCATGAACGCTTCGATGGTACGGGGTACCCGCGGCAGCTCAAAGGCACGGACATTTCTCTCGGTGCCAGAATCTTTGGGGTGGTCGACACGCTAGATGCCATGACGTCAACACGGCCCTATCGGAAGGCCCTCGGCTTTGATACCGCACGTGAAGAAATCGCGCGATGTGCTGGGACGCAGTTTGATCCAACCGTCGTGGATGCGTTCTTCGCCATTCCGAAAGATCGTTGGCCGCAGATCCGTGCGTCACTCGCAGACGCTGGACACACACGGGCGTTTCATGCGTCGTCACATACCCATTAAACCGCAATCACACAGAGGAACGATCTATGCACATTACCTTGGTTGAAGACGATCCCATGAATGCGAAAGTCATGGAGCGAGTGCTCACACGGCTTGGGAATTACGAGGTGACCGTGACGGAGGATGTTGACACCATTCTCGAACTTGCTCGCTCCGACAACACCGACCTCGTGATTCTAGATGTCTCCCTGACCAATAGCCGATTGAATGGGACCCTCGTGGATGGTGTGACGATCAGCCGCATGCTGAAAACCGGACCGCCCGCCTGTACGATTCCTATCCTTCTGGCAACAGCCCATGCCATGCGTGGCGATGCCCAACGTTTGCTCGACGAAAGTTTAGCGGACGGATACATCTCCAAGCCCATTCCCGAACCACACCTACTGACGGACAAGGTTCGCGCGTTGCTTGAGAGTGCCAAGGCCACCGCTCAACCTGTCATCGAGACGACAACCGCAACCGGGTAACCCATGTCATCATCGGCCGCCATGAAAGCGCTTATCGTTGACGACACCCCTGACGTCTGCATGATTCTCGAACGGCGCCTGACGCACATGGGGCTTGATGTGACGACCGCCGACAACGGCGCACTTGGCCTCACATATGCGGTGCGCGATCGTCCACAGCTCATCATCGTGGATTGGATGATGCCCGGTATGGATGGACCCACCTTATGTCAGCACATTCGCAAAGAGCCCACACTCCAGTCGAGTTATGTCCTCATGCTCACCGCACAAGCGGGCACGGAGGCGACAGCCGAAGCATTGGATGCCGGCGCCGATGAGTTTCTGACCAAACCACTGGATGATCGTGAATTGTCTGCTCGAATTAGAGCGGGTCTTCGTATCGCCACGTTGAACAGCGATCTCGCAGATCGCAATGCCACCCTCTCTGCCAAGATCGTGGAGTTAGAAGTTGCGCTCGCCACCATCTCCACCCTCGAAGGGTTACTTCCGATCTGTGCGCAATGCAAGAACATCCGCAGAGAAGATCGTACATGGGAACCCATAGAGTGCTATGTGATGAAACATTCCACGGCCCAGTTTACCCATTCACTCTGCGAACCGTGTTTATCAATGCTCTACCCGACCCTCTACCCCGCTGAGGTACATCAACGGTGAGTGAATCGCACCCACATTGCCTGCTTGTCGTCGATGACGACCCACTCGCGCGAGCCTTGCTCTACAAACCGCTCACGCGACAAGGGTATGTGATTCATCAGGCTGCAAACGGGCAAGAAGCGCTCGAGTGTGTCCGCCGAGAGCTCCCAACAATTGTTCTCTCGGATTGGATGATGCCATTAATGGATGGGATAGCCTTATGTCAGGCGGTGAAAAGCGAACCGACCCTCAATCCGTGCTACTTCATCTTGCTGACGGCCAAACAAGACCTGGACGCCAAGATTTTTGGTTTGGATAGTGGGGTGGATGACTATCTGGTCAAGCCCGCGGACGCGTCTGAGATTCAGGCACGCGTTCGCGCTGGACTCCGCATCGTTGACTCCATGCGTCAACTTTCGGAAATGGGTCGGACGGATCAATTGACCGGTTTGCGCAACAGACGTGCATTTGACGAACTCATTGAGAAGGAACACGCCATTGCGGATCGTTCTTCACAGCCGTTTTCACTTATTATGATAGATCTTGATCGCTTCAAAGTGTTGAACGACACCCATGGGCACCAAGCCGGAGATCAAGCGCTGAAGGGTGTGTCTGCGTTTCTCCAAGCCATTCGTCGCATGACCGATACGGT
>JAJDBL010000251.1 GCA_029261375.1 Nitrospirales bacterium | reverse complement strand
CCGCCCCGAGCCTCTACAACATCGCGACCGACTATCGCCTCTGGGTCCCAATCCTGACTCTTGACCAAGATATCCGGCTGTATCGCAGTGATGAGTGCCAGGGGATCCGGTTCGGAGAAAATCACTACATGGTCGACACAGCTCAATGCGGCTAGCACTTCAGCCCGTTGTTGCTCTGACACAATAGGCCGCTCTGTGCCCTTAATTTTCTCAACGGAACGATCGCTATTGAGCCCAACAACAAGAAGGTCCCCGTGTGCACGCGCTGCCTGTAGCGAACGCACGTGCCCAATATGGAGCAAGTCAAAACACCCATTAGTGAAGACAATTTTATGCCCAAGTTGCCGACGCCGGGCAAGCAGTGAGAGCACGTCCTGGGAGGTCGCAATCTTCTCCGTCATATGATCACCTTCACGGGGCGTGAGGTTACCATAGAGGTTTCACCACATCAATTGAATCTCAGGCAGGGTGATGGGACGAGATCGAGAGTAAAATCCACTCGTCGAACGCGCGAATCAGGGACGGGGAAACTCCAGGATCATGCCCGATTGAAGCCCCTCCTCTTGATAGCGTCCAGCTCCGATCTCTAAGGCAAATGAGGAGAGTTGCTCGGGATGATATAACGGGCAAGGGACTGTCTTGCACGGCTGCATGCCCTCCGCCACATCAACAATGCGACCATCACCGTCCAGCCACACCACGTCGAGTGGAATGAGCGTATTCTTCATCCAAAATGACCAGATATCTTCGCTCTCAAATACGAACAACATCCCTCGATCATCAGGTAAGTGATCTCGATGCATCAGCCCTTGTTCTCGGGATGCATCGGTATTTGCAACTTCCACAAGAAATTTGGTCCCATTTGGGAGCGTCACCGGTAACAACTCGCCGTTCTCGTCGGGACCAACGCCGACACAAGACGTCACGGCGACCGATAGAATGACCAGGAAAGACACGAGAACGGAGGCAACTCGAAACATGCCGCATAGTGTTGGCATAAAACGTATACCTGTCAAGCGTTCAAGGTGAGCTTTCAGCGTCAGACCTCAATACGCAATGAAGAAGCGTACATAGCTTCTTTTTTAGTACTTGGATACAATCCCGCGACATGCCCATGTGCTTGCCATCTGATGGTTACATAGCGCAGTAACAACATCCCTGAAGGAGTCCATTGCCAGACAGTCCTCCACCCTCTACCTCCTCCCCTCAAAAAACCGGAGAAGACGGACGTATTCTCCGCGCGTCCATCCTTATCAGTGGCGCGACCTTCCTGAGTCGACTGCTCGGTTTCGCTCGCGACATGCTGCTGGCGCGTTTATTCGGCGCTGGAGTGGCAGCCGACGCTTTTTTTGTCGCCTATCGCATTCCCAACATGCTTCGTGAGCTGTTTGCGGAAGGGTCGATGTCAGCCGCCTTTATTCCGGTATTCAGTGAGTACAGGAAACGCCGGTCTCATCAAGATGCCAAGGACCTTGCCAATGCAGCATTTACCGCGTTTCTTCTGATTATGACAGCCATGTGTATTCTCGGGGTGCTTGGGGCGCCGGTTGTCGTCTACCTCATCGCGATGGGTTTCTCCGACGATCCTGAAAAGCAGGCACTAACCATTCAGCTGACCAGATTGATGTTTCCTTACCTCATCTTTATTGGCCTCTCGGCGCTTGCGATGGGAATTTTAAATACGCTCCGTTCGTTTGCCGCGCCGGCCTTGGCTCCCGTGATGTTTAACCTGGCGATCATTTCGTGCGCACTGTTTCTCGCACCGCAATTGGAGCACCCGATCTATGGTATTGCCATTGGTGTTGTGTTGGGCGGACTGGCTCAATTTCTCGTTCAAATCCCGCATCTCAGAAAATTTGATTTTGCGTTCGTCTGGAGGTGGCAACCTACCCATCCCGGAGTGCTACGGATTGGGAAGCTTATTATTCCTACGGTCTTTGGCCTGGGCATTACGCAGGCCAATATCCTAGTAAACACCATTCTTGCCTCGTTCCTTGTCACGGGGAGTGTAACCTATCTCTTCTACGGAATGCGGCTGATTCATTTCCCTCTCGGGCTTGTCGGCATTGCACTTGCCACGGCCATTCTCCCCTCACTGAGTGACTTGACGGCGGATGGTGCCCGACAAGAAGTCAATACACGAGTTGAGTTCGGGCTGCGGCACGTGTTGTTTCTGATGATTCCCGCGACTGTGGGTCTGATTATGCTTCGAACGCCACTTATTCAGCTATTTTTTGAACATGGTGAATTCACGGCAACAGCGACGCAAGGGACCGCGGATGCGGTCCTGTTCTATGCCGTTGGGCTTTGGGCGTTCGGGGCCATTCGAATCGTCGTCTCGGCATTCTACGCCTTGCAGGATACGCGTACGCCCGTAGCCGTGGCGATGCTCGCATTGGTATGCAATGTGTTGTTCTCTCTATTTCTCATGGGACCGTTGCAGCACGGGGGACTCGCGCTAGCCACTTCTCTTGCCACCATGATCAATGTATTCACGCTGATTGTGTTGCTACGGCGAAAGATTGGTCCACTGAATTGGCACTCCCTGCTGTATTCCGTGATACGGACGAGCGTTGCAAGTTGCGTTGTCGTCGCGGTGTGCTATGCCGTGACCTCACACGCACTCTGGAATCAAGACGGTCAGTCTCTGATGAAAGGGATGCTGCTTGGTGGGGGCGTTGTCTTCAGTATCAGCGGGTATTTGGGGGTACAACGTCTTATGCGCTCCGTCGAGTTTTCCGCAATGTGGGACGCGATATCTAAACGGTCATCTCCATGCTAATTTTGCTTCATCTTCTCGGCCTCAGATAACGAACACACCCTTGACATTCTTCAAGCATGCAAGGAAGATTGGCACGTGACCTCGAAGCCGAGAAAACAAGATGAGAAGCTTGAGGAATCACTAGAGGTCAAGGTTAGGGAATTTGCCAATCGCATGACATTAAGCGGGGCAAAAAATCTTCACCCCCTCGTCATTCGCGCAGTTGAAAAACCCTTGATTGCACAAATCCTAAAGGAAACGAAGTGGAATCAAGTGCAGGCCGCGCTGGTCCTAGGTCTCAATCGAAATACGCTCAGGAAGAAGATCCGCGAACTTGGCATTCAGCGTCCGCGTCCCAGTGTACGAGAGCCTCGACGTCGAGGGCTTTAGCTGCACAGGTCTTTTCAGTGTATTTCCCATAAATTACTTTCCTTTCACCTGCCTCATGGGAATATGTTGCCACGGTCATACTCGACATTCTAGGTGCAACTAACAGAGTGTAGTCTGTTTCTTCTGGGAACCTGCTCCAGCTCACGCGTGGAAGGTGTCAGAGCCTTGACCCTTTTCGAGGAGGCTGGTATATTTTCCCTTTGTATATTGCATATATAGGATGATGATCATAGAAGTATTCACCAGCGCGTAATGACGTTCAGCTCAATCCACCCTTCTCAACAGTCTAATGGTTTAGGCGCGTAGCTCAGGGGGAGAGCGCTACCTTGACACGGTAGAGGTCGGCGGTTCAAAACCGCCCGTGCCTACCATTGACTCTCCACGACTTCCTCCTTATCAAACTGGAATTCACGAAATCTAATGATTCAGGTCACGTTTCCTGACAATTCAGCTCGCGCCTTTGAACACGGTACTACCGTGCTCAAAGTGCTTGAAGGCTACCCGCTTCCCGGGAAGCGAGCCCTCTTGGCGGCCGAGATCGATGGGAATCCCGTAGACTTATCAACCGAGTTGACAGCAGACGTCACCATCAATCCGTTAACCTTTGATTCGGCAGCGGGGAAAGATGTCTATTGGCATACGAGTACGCACATTCTTGCTCAAGCGGTCAAGGCGCTATTTCCTACAGTAAAGTTGGCCATTGGCCCTCCGATCGAGGGTGGTTTTTATTATGATTTCGACTTCGAACGCGCATTCACGCCAGAGGATTTTGCCAGCATCGAAGCACAGGTCAAAGCGATCATTAAGGCAGATTATCCTTTTGAGCGAATGGAATCATCTCGACAGAAGGCCATCCCGTTTTTCGCAGAGCGGAATGAGTCCTACAAAGTTGAGATTGTAGAGGGTCTTGACGACCAGCCGGTGTCGATGTATCGCCAGGGTGATTTTATCGATCTGTGCCGTGGCCCACATCTGCCGTCTACCGGGAAG
>JAJDBL010000250.1 GCA_029261375.1 Nitrospirales bacterium | reverse complement strand
GCAAGATTTCATTCATGAGACGTTTCCCGCATGAACGACGTGCATGAGGTGACGTTCAACAGCCTTCTGCCCATCGATCCACTCGAGTTCAATTCTAGCCGCAAACACCTCCAACGACTCTGGTACATGCTGCCGAATCTTGACCGCATCTTTCTCCGTCGTGATCACGGTCTTTGGTGCACATCCCTCGGTGCTATCCCAGATTGTTTGGAGATCCTCTGCGCTGTACCGCCAATGGTCCGGAAAACTCAGAAGCTGCTGCACCGGCATTCCGGCATCTTCGAGCAACGTCGAAAATGATTCAGGGTTTGCAATTCCACAAAACACCACACAGACGGTGCCATGCATGGTGTCTTTTGCAACGAGCTCCCCTGTCTGGAGATTGACAAAGCCGGTCAGAACAAACCTGGACGTCGCGATGGGTATCCCTTCTTCCGCGAATGTCGCGAGCTGTGAGATCACATCGTGGCTGATAGAGGAGGCTCTGGTAGCAATCAGCGTCGTCGCACGTGTGATGCCACCCACCGGTTCTCGCAATGGGCCTCGCGGCAAGAGACACCCGTTGCCGAAACCTGATTCCGCGTCAACGAGGAGAAGATTTGCGTTACGTTGCAGCGCCAGATGCTGGAAGGCGTCATCCAGGAGAAGGACATCGCAAGAAAAGCGGTGACACAGTTCCATCCCCGCCACATATCGATCGGCGCCAACAATAACTGGCACGCCGGGACAACGCGTCGCGATGAGCATCGGCTCATCTCCCGCCACATGTGCATCAACAAGGACCTGATGCTCGTCAGACACCAAGACGATCTGGTTCTCATCGTCCCGTCCATAGCCACGGCTGATC
This sequence comes from Nitrospirales bacterium, assembly GCA_029261375.1. Taxonomy (GTDB): domain Bacteria; phylum Nitrospirota; class Nitrospiria; order Nitrospirales; family UBA2166; genus UBA2166. Next base: position 2,519 of record JAJDBL010000250.1, on the reverse strand, counting down.
ACTCCGACACGTTTGCCTTGCTTCGTGAGCCAATTGGCAAGTGCGATGACGACCGGGGTCTTTCCGGTCCCCCCAACAGTGAGATTTCCCACACTAATCACGGGGCAGTTCAACGAGCGCGTTTCCAGGACACCAAAGCGGTAGAGCGTGGAACGAGTCCTTGTACCCATACCGTACATGAGTGCGAATGGAATGAGGAGCAGATCGAGTGCTGGAGACAGTGTCCCGTTTCGAATGTGCTGCTGAAACCATACGGTCAATCGCTGCATCTCGATGAGTCCTCTATTGTCGATGTTCTGGAAACGTTTGGTTAGAAAGAGCGCGGCGCCGAGGGTCAGAGTTCCCTTACCCCGTCTGACTCACGGTGAGCGCGGGGTCGCCTAAGACTGAGTAGATCGTAGAGAGGGTGCGGTCGAGCGCGCCCTGATTGTCTTTGACGACTTGCTGCGCTGCGCGTCCTACCTTGTGACGTTGCTCAGGCTCTCGCAAGAGTTCCGCCATTCTCTGCGTCATATCGTCCAGAGTGGAGACCTGAATTCCGCCCCCACCACCCACCATCATTTCCGCCATTTCCGAAACATGGTCCATAAACGGTCCAAAGAAAATCGGTTTTCCCCACTGCGCCGGCTCCATAAGGTTATGTCCACCCACTGGAACCCAACTCCCTCCAACCCAGACGATGCTCGCAAACTGAAACGTGGAGGCGAGTTCGCCATGTGTATCAAGAATGCGCACGTATTTTTGGGTTCCGGCAGCGGCGGGTCTCTCAGCATCCTCGGACAGAGATGTTCTCCGGAGCGGAATGAAATCGTGGGAACGTATGACCGACTCCACATCTGCCACACGATGAAGATGTCTCGGCGCGAATACCAATACTAACGACGGAAATTCCTCAAGGAGGCGTTTGTAGACGATGAGAAGCGCCTCTTCTTCGCCGGGATGCGTACTCGCGGCAATCAAGACCTCTCCCGCTACGCCATCGTTTACAAATGCGTCCAATGACTGCTCCATCTGTGGATCTGAGAGCAGTACAGTCTGGTCGCACTTGATACTTCCCGTCGCGGCGACGCGTTCGGCATCCACACCCAATGCACGCATACGATCAACATCGCGTTGCGACTGCATCGCACAGAACGAAATTGACCGGGTCACGTGTTTCATAAACGGCCGAATCCTCATATAACCCGCAAAGGATCGCGATGAGAGTCGTCCATTGATGAGCATGGTTGGAATGCGTCGGCGTTGCAACGTGCGCAATACGTTCGGCCACAGTTCAGTATCCACAAACATGAAGACGTGAGGACGAATTCTATCGAGAACACGATTCACGATGGCTCCGTGGTCGAGTGGGAAATAGAGATGCTCCGCAAGTCCCTGGAGCTTGTCTAGAACGACGTCACGCCCAGTTTCCGTGATGGTCGACACGACGACTCTGGACTCCGGATACGCTTCCTTGATTCGAACAACCAAGGGCACGATGGCCATGGCTTCGCCCATCGATACCGCATGGATCCACACGACGGGATCGCCTGCGTGGGAAGAGAAGACATTTCTGGAAGACACGCCCAGTCGCTCGAGCATGCCGGGACGTGAACGTTTCTTGGCAAGGAGAATCAACAGGATCAGAGGCATCCCAAGCGTCAGAAGAACGCTATACAGGGTGTACCAGCCACCCCCACCGTTAGGAGGTACAGTACTGATCGGCTTCATCACACAATCGATTTAAGGCATCTCCAATTTCGTGGCACTTCCCTGCTCGTTCGAGTTTTCCACAGTTGGGAGGGACCCTCAATGGTTCACCCCAGATAAAGACACTCCGTGTCCCCGGTATCGGAAGTTGAAACCCGTCCCAACTCTGGAACACATGTTTCCTCGCTGCACCAAACGCAAGAGGCACAATCGGTAACCCGGTTTTCTGCGCGACATAGACGATACCCGGTTGTGCCACGCAGCGCGGACCTCGCGGACCATCGGGGGTAAACACAACGTCCTCTCCCCTTCTCGCCAACGCCATCAACTCGCTAGCCGCACGCATCCCCCCCCGCGTCGTGGATCCACGTACGGTTCCAAAACCCAAGCGCTGAAGAATGCTGTGAATGTATTCACCATCACGATGTTGGCTGACCAACACATGGCCAGCACTTCCCCGGTAGGCGAACGGCATCATCAACTGACGGCCATGCCAAAAGGCAATAATGACGGGCATCCCCTTGTCATGAAACTGATCGACCCGTTCAGGGTACAGGGTGCGGATGCGCAATGACTTGGCGTAGATCTGAAGCAACGGTGGGCCGACCAAAGGCAGCAGGTGCATTGCAAGGGACTTCGCCATTCCACCCTCATCTACACCTGCATGCGATGGAGGTGCGTATAGGCTCCATCCTGCTGTAATAGGGCGTCATGCCCTCCAGTTTCAACGATCCTCCCTCTATTCAGGACGATGATGCGATCCGCCTGTCGAATCGTTGAGAGTCGATGTGCCACGACAAATGTCGTTCGACCTTTCATGAGGTTGGCCA
>JAJDBL010000249.1 GCA_029261375.1 Nitrospirales bacterium | reverse complement strand
ACGGATGGCCGCCGTGGGACCAGCTCAGCCACCGTCACGATTACAGTGACGTGATCCTTTCACGTTGCTCACCCGAAACCCCCTCACTGAGTTCCAATACGCTCCTTGCTTCTGATTTCGTGAGCCATACGACATCGTTCGGTTGACGCCTTTGTTGCGACTCGGGAATTGAGCTCTCTCAGGCACCTCCATATCGGCAGGTATGCTGCCGTCATCTTTCTTAGCGCCTTTCTTCTCTTTCAGGTTCAGCCCATTGTTGCCCGCTATATCCTCCCTTGGTTTGGTGGGAGTCCGTCAGTTTGGAGTGCGTGCCTCCTGTTTTTCCAAGTCGTCTTGGTTTTGGGTTATGCCTATGCGCACCTGCTGACGACCTTCGTCGTTGCGCGGCGACAAGCACTGATTCACATCGCCTTATTTCTGGCGGCGGCTCTCTGTCTTCCCATCATTCCCGATAAGAGCTGAAAGCCAACAGTTTGACGTCGTGATTCTTGATGCGTTGAGAGGTGATGCAGTTCCGACGCACTTGCTCACTCGTGAGGCGTTTGCGCTGTACTGGAATCATTTAAAACCAGACGACATCCTCGCCGTACACATCACGAGTCGTTACCTTGATCTGACGCCCATTGTCCGTACGCTTGCTACGGACAGCGGTAAACAGGCGCTTTGGATCAATAGTGACGAGAATCCGCATGGTGGCGTCAGCGCGTCTGATTGCGTAGTGGTGACTGAGAACGATACGTTTCTCACGCACGAGGACGTTACGGAATTAACTGCCCCATAGACGACAGATGAGGCTTCCACGACAGCGTGGCGGGATGATTACGTGATACCTGCCGGGGGTCCTGCGATGAGATGGTTCTGTGCTGTGACGGCAGACTTCAATATGCCAACCTATCACGCGATGGTATGTGTCGTGCGATCACCATCCGGCTTCGCACGAGGGCGGGTCATTTTACGGGTTGATTGTGTCTCGAGAGTCTCGCCTGTTCAAGTTATTATTCCGATACTCCTGGCGTTGCTCTGATCAACTTCTCTTCAATGGCCTTCCTGACCCACCACGAGGCAGGTATTCCCTCCATTCCAGAGCTCTTGAGCGTTTCTACAATGCGAGTATGTAGGTCTGTGTGGATTGTAACGGTTAGAGGCCCTGCAGTACCGTCTTCAGTCTGTGGTCTTGGTTCAGTCACTGGTGGTTGCGGATTCTCAGTTTGGGATTTCATGTGAACCATCTGTTGTTGGCGCCAGCTGTTCCGTTTCATGGAGTCTCCATATATCGAACCTCTCGGCTTGTGGAAGATGGCAAAAACTCATTCGAAACTAAGTCGCGCGGGATGCCAGGTGTGAAGATCATTTTGTTCGGTGTTTCCGACGGTGACTCCTGGCGTTGTTTGTTGCGTTGTTCCACCAGCCGCATGTGAGTCTGGATGACTCCATGACATATCCAGAGTGCGCGCGTACCCGTGTGAGGAAGAGAAACAGTACGACAACAATGACCCCAAACCAGGTGTAGGGTGTGCTGAGTAGAGTGGAGAAGGATGTGATCTGCTCCAGGATGCCGTGAATCAGTGTTTTCATGATCGCCCTCTTTCGTCATTTTCCGTGTTCCGTAGACATTATCGTCAGTTTTGATAACAATCTGGGTGATAGATACCACCAACGGAAGCTGATCTTGGTCACGGGCGTAGCCAGGGGCTAGACCGTGCCACATTCGGTTTGCTGTGTGCCAACCCGTGCTCATGTACCGATGGTGAGCGGAGTTCTCAGATAGATGGGTAGAGGTAACATTCCGGGGCCAGGCGCTGTCGCATTTCTACCGAGTGTCGACCATTACGGTATCGTTCGATTCAGCTGGGGAGGGGCTGACTCTGACACCTGGTGACGTCGAAGTTGTTTTTCTCCGCCTGCTCCGATGGCTGTGAGATTGATGCTGTCTGTGTCAGGTAGGTTGTGTGTAAGCCTGGTATGTTCGGTGCCTGTGTCGCCGTTCACGTGGGAAAGCCGTCGACGAGCGATGTTGTCCGCTTCGGTTACTGCGGAGTTTCGGGAGGCACGTTGGTGGGGACGACTAAAGAGATGCTTTTGTGGGGCATCGTACGTGCGTTACACGATCCATTGGTCTGAATAGCGGCTGATAGACCCAGTTCCTGATGGTGCGAGGAAACGCTTACGCGGGGATGAGTGCGCAGCCAGGAGTTACTTGTTCTGCGCGAAAAGCGAATCCAAGGTTCGTTTCACGATGTTTGGAGCATTGGTGTTTTGAAACAATGATCGAGAAGATGTTGCTGAGGCAAGGAGTTCGTGTGTACGTGCGTCGTGGATGTGAACGTGCAATGTATGGTCGTGTGCGACTTCGACCCAGTATGGGACATAATAGAGCAGGGTGTCGGCATCGTGTGGAATGCTCGCGTCAGTCATCGAAACAGCATTCAACCCACGTTGTTTGAGATCAACAGCAATCTGCTCTTCCAGGTGCTGGGGATCTTCCGTATTGTGGACAACCACAATATTTCCGAGATTCTCGAGGGCACCGTCGCGTGCATATTGGCTGGTAACGTTTGCACATCCCGCCAAAGTGAGAATGGAAATAAGGAGTATAGAATAGTATGTTGGCATACTCACTTCGGTGGTGGTGTGTAAGGAATTTCTAGTCCGAAGGAACGTCGCTTAAAACACCAGTCCGCGGGTGACGTGCCCCCGGTGTGTCGCGCAGCGAGTTGTTGGCCAATCAGTATCTCTGCGATGTCTTTCCCTTCCACCATCACTTTTGCGTCGAGATGAAATTCCTTTCCACGTCGTGCATTCACCAGGTCGATGCGCACTGCACTCGTGAGAAGTGTTTTCGTCAAGTCTCGTGCTTGTTTCGCCATTCGTAATTCTCTGGCGCACCCTGCCACCAGTTCAGGTGTATCGATTCCGGATACTTCAACCTTAATCTGTTTTCCGAGCAGCGGGTGTACGTCTGGGATGGTGAATATACAGCTATCGCCGTCATGACAGTTGTGATAGGTGACGTCATGAAAGTCCGCAGCGATCGCCCCAGTTGGTATTAGCAATAGAATGAGCGTAACAACGAAACGAGTCCATATGGCTCCTTTCTCGTTGCTGTGTATGCTCACTAGAGAAGTCTTTGTCCCCATGGTTTCCCCGAATGCTCAAGTATTCTAGTGTTTAGTTCGTGCGGTGTCATGTCACGCCCATCCACTCGCTCACAGTATATTATATTGAAGGTGTCTACACACGTTTGGCCTCAGCAGATAGCAATCATTATTTTTTAGCGGGTACTTGTATATGAACCCTCATATCGCTTCGTTCGTGTTTTCGTAATGGCGCGATCAATTCTCCTCTTTGGAGCCTCATCAATCCTTGGTTTTGATCTTGCTCGGCAGTTTGAGTCAACCGTTGTCCCGTATGTTTCCCCAGGTAATACCGCATCATCCTTGTCCCAGTGGACGGCTCTCAATCTGGAAGATCCTGCCTGGATTGCTTCTTGTTTGAGACAGCACGACCCAGACCTCCTGATTTATTGCCACGCGGTATGTGATGTCGAAAAGTGTGAGGCGAATCGCGATTGGGCATACGAGATCAATGTTCAGCATGTGAAACGGGTTCTTTCGGTGTTACCAGGACGTACTCGATTGGCCTATGTGTCGTCAGATCATGTCTTTGGGGGGGATGGGGTATACGCGGAAGGCTCTCCGGTGTGCCCGATCAGTGTGTACGGAAAGACTCGTGTTGAAGCTGAGCGATTGGTTTTGGAGCGCGAGGGCTCATTGGTTATTCGCCCAGGCCTAGCGATCGGCGTGTCACCTGACGGACGGACGGGGCATCTCGACTGGCTTCGCTATCGCACGCAGCGCAATCTTCCTATCACCATTGTCGAGGACGAGTATCGTTCCGTCGTGAGGGTTGTCGATCTCTCGATGCGTATCATGGACCTTGCAGTAAGCGATTTGGTTGGGATTCGACATGTTCCTGCGACTCGCTGCGTTTCTCGGGTGGAGTTGGCGAACCATCTGTTGGCCCTTATGGGGCAGGTTCCACAGTTTGACATCATCCTCCGTCACTTGCGCTCGGCTCCACATATCGGCCGTGTAGAGCTGACGAGTGCTTATACCGATGAGCTGAGCCTACCCCTATCAAGCGTGCTAGACGCTCAGGACTCCTTCTAGGAGGGGTATCCGCTATAATGGGGATAATTATTGCCACAGTGTGGATGCGCTGTAGCGGGACCGACGAAGGAGGGTTTACATGACGGCATCGAAGCTTTCAGAAGAAGAGATTCGTCTGCGGTTGGTGGATGTCGCGGGGTGGGAGTTACATGAGGGGAAACTCCATCGCGAGCTTCAGTTCTCTGATTTTGTCGAGGCCTTCGGCTTTATGTCGCGGGTCGCATTGTTGGCAGAATCTGCGGGACATCATCCGGAGTGGTCTAACGTCTACAACACGGTACGTATTGATCTTGCGACCCACGATGTGGGTGGGATTAGCGAGCGCGATTTCGATCTGGCTGCGAAGATTAATGCTTTGTAGCGTGTATGATTCGCGCTGAGATGTTTGGGGGCAGGCGCGATATCAAAAATCAGATTGTCCGTTACCACTGGATAGGAGGATGGGCTGTTCTGACTATTGGAATGGTTGTAGCCATCATCGTGTTTCCTAGAATCACGTATCTCCAAGCACCTGCGGTACTCGATGTGGGAACCTTTTCAGCATTGCACGCTGGAACGGCGTTGCCTAAGGGATGGGAACCGCTGACCTTCATGATGATCAAGCATACTGATTACTCTTTGGTGAAGGACAACGATATAGTCGTGGTCAAAGCCGTTAGTGAGGGTTCCGCGTCCGGGCTGACACGGCAAGTGCAGATCGATCCCGCGCACCATCCCCGTGTTCGATGGCGCTGGAAGGCAGAAACGTTGCCGAAGGGAAGTGACTTTACTAGGAAGGAAGGTGACGACTATGGCGCGAGGGTCTACGTTGGGTTTGAGTATGACTCACGCAAGGTTGGATTCTTTGAAATGGTCAAGTTTGAATTCATTAATCTGGTTCACGGACGATACCCACCGCTGAACGCTATCGCCTATATTTGGGATATTCGTGCTCCGGTTGGGACGATCGTTCCGAACCCGCACACCAATCGTGTCCAGATGATCGTCGTGGAACGCGGGGTAGAGAGCCTTGATCAATGGGTCGATGAGGAACGAAATGTCTACGACGACTATCGTACGGCGTTTGGGGAGTCTCCACCTGGAATCTCGGATGTCGCGATCATGACGGATACAGACAACACGGGTGATTCCGCCACGGCATACTTTGGGGATATTTCCTTCAGCGCCGTGGCGGAACACGATAGATAGTGGGAGTGTGTCGGTGCGATACGCGACTGTTATTTGACCTCAACTGTCACCGTGTGTGACGCGTCGAGGACATCGTGATCTGTGTTGGCCACCTTGATTGAAATCTCATGTGTTCATTTTTTTAGCCCGTGCAACGTTCCTTTAATGCCTTTTTGGTACTGTCCATCAAC
>JAJDBL010000248.1 GCA_029261375.1 Nitrospirales bacterium | reverse complement strand
ACGCGAAGTGGGGAAGAGCAGGGTTCCCCATTCGGTGGATTGCAGTGGGATAACCAACGTGCCTTCGAGAAGGATCTAGAACACCGTATTCAGAGCATGCTTGAGCGTGTCGTTGGCCTTGGAAAAGCTGTCGTCAGAGTGTCAGCTGTGCTTGACTCACGGCAAGTTGAGAAAACTGAAGAGCGATACGATCCTGAAAGCCAGGTTGCGCGGAGTGAACAAGTTTCCAAGGAAGATTCGAGTGGCGGAACTGGTAGTGCGGGTGGGGTTCCAGGCGTGCTGTCAAATCTTCCCGCGCAGACGAATCAATCAGTACCGTACTACGTGGGGCAAGGGTCGAATAGTGATAAGAGGCACACGGAGACCATCAACTATGAAATCAACAAGGTAACGAGTCGTGTGATCGAGCCGGCAGGAGCCGTCACGCGGCTGTCTGTGGGCGCCCTCGTTGACGGGAGTTACATTGTGACTGAAGGCGCCAACGGTCAATCTGCCACGACGTATACGCCTCGGAGTGATGAAGAGATTGCTCAAATGATTGGTGTCGTAAAAACAGCGATGGGGTACTCGGAAGCGCGGGGTGACACGGTAGAGGTGGTGAATATTCCGTTCAACCAGAGCGTGGAAAGTGCTGCCTCGTCTCCGAATCTCATGGAAACAATGACGCCGTGGTTATCCCTTATGAAACCAGTCGGCGCGGGTATTGTGCTGCTGATGATTCTCTTGTTCTTCATCCGGCCAACGGTGAGAGAGCTTATCCTTGCTGGAGGGCCCACAACTCAGATTCAAGCCGCATTGCCGCAGTCGGCACTGCAGCTTGACGATCCGTTGAATATGCCAAAAGTTGATCCGACGGAGAAGATGGCCGACGAGGTCGTGATGGTGGTGAAACAAAAACCACAGGCCGCAACGGCCGTCGTGAAACGGTGGTTGGGGGAGTAGGGACGTAGGTTGAAGGTAGAAGGGTGAAGGAAAAACATTGAAAAGAAAAAATCAAATCATGCCAGCACGTAGGACGGAAACGATTAATGAATCACAATCCGTGTGTCGCACGTATCTCGTCATGTCCCTTCTTCCACCTTCAGTCTTCAGCCTAAACAACTAACTATCCATCATGGCCATGAACGGGATTGATAAGGTCGCGGTTCTCTTGATGACGGTTGGTGAACAGGCGGCCTCCGAAGTCATGAAAAATCTTGATGCCCGGGAAATTCGGCGCATCGGGGCGAGAATGGCAGCCTTATCCAACATTAGTGCGGAGCAGAGGCAGGATGTCTATGAGGAGTTTACCGCACTTTCCGAGGAAGGCGACGTCACGATCGAAGGGAAAGACTATCTGAGTGGCGTCTTAAGCAAAGCCTTGGGCGACCACAAGGCTAAGGAAATCATGAAGAGTCTCGCTGGGAAGAGCGATGACAACATTGAGTTGTTGAAGTGGATCGATCCCCGGGCCATCGGTGCGTATATGAAGGGGGAGCACCCGCAAACGATAGCGGCCTTTCTCGTCAATATGGAGTCAGAGCAGGCCTCAGAGGTTCTTTCGTTACTGCCTGACCACCTCAAGGGCGATGTGATGTACCGTATGGCTACCATGGAGGATCTGTCGACGGACGCGCTCAAAGAGCTTGGGCTTGTGCTCCGAGATGAACTGAAATCCGTTGGTGCAAAGTCTGCTCGACCGCTTGGTGGACCGCAATCAGTGGCTGACGTCATCAACCTATTGGATAAGACGTCGGAAGCGACGGTGATGGAATCGATCGCGGAATACAATGGTGAAATGGTCGATAAGATCCGTGATCTGATGTTTATCTTTGACGATCTGTCCGGGATGGATGACCGAAGTGTCCAAGAGTTGTTGAAAGACGTCTCGAAAGATGACCTGACGTTGGCATTGAGAACGTCATCGGACGCGCTCAGGGCGTTGTTTTTTAGAAACATGTCTTCACGTGCGGCAGTGATGTTTAAGGAGGATATGGAGGCACGCGGTCCGGCTAAAGTCAGCGAGATCGAAAAGGCGCAGCGAGACATCTTGAAAGTGGCGAAACGCCTTGAAGAAGAAGGCCGAATATCGATGGGAGAAAAGGGTGGAGGCGAAGCCCTCGTCTAGAATATTGAAATCTGCTATGGCTGATGACGTCAGTCGCATCCATAAGTACGACATGGAGCAGGAGTTTGGAGATCCGTTGCGTACGTCGTCGTTTGTCGCGGAGGCCATGGAGCCTGAGTATGGAGCCTGGGATCCGCCAGACAATTTCGGGGTCAACCAGCGAGACGCGAGTCATGATTCGCGTGGCTCATCAACACCCAATTCACAACCAAACGAGGCCAGTGCCGTGGCGCCTGATCCCATCGTTGAGTCTCCTAGCCGGCCGTCTGCGGACGAAGCGTTGATGGGTGGGGCGATTCAGGAGTTGATGCGTGAGCAGGAGCGGCTTCGAGCGTCCATGACCGATCGAGTGTGTGACCTTGCTCGCGCGATCGCGCATAGAATCATTGGGAACGCGTGTGAACAACAGCCTGAGATGGTGTTGAGCCTGGTGCGTTGCGCGCTTGAGAAGGTAGAGCGCGATCCGACGCTGACCATCCGAGTCCATCCAAAGGATGCAGAGTATCTTCAGGCACGAAAAGACGTGATTCTTGCGTCGTGCGATCATGTCGAGCGACTCGTGATCAGCGCGGATGCGTCTCTTTGCCCCGGCGGCTGCGTAATTGAAACTGATCGTGGGTTGGTCGATGCCAGCATCGAATCTCAGCTGGCACACTTGGATATCGCGATTCGCGAGCAAGGATTGGCTACGGGCTGATAAAAACGTCATTCGGTGTAGAGGTCAAACGTCGAAGGTCATAGAGAACAGTACTGAATGAAATTACTTGATGATCCTATTCGATCGGAAACCCTGACCACTGATTCCCGATCCCAGCCCCCAACGTCGGAGCTTCTGGACCACGTCGATCCCCTTCGCGTATACGGTCGCGTATCGCAAGCCGTGGGCCTCGTCATCGAAGCGTATGGTCGTGCGTCGTCTATTGGTGAGTTGTGTGAGCTTGGAACCGGGGATGCGCGGCTGATGGCTGAGGTAGTGGGATTTAAAGACGATCGCGTCTTGCTAATGCCATTGGGCGATATGCGAGGGATTGGACGCGGTGCCCTCATGTATCCCACGGGGCGCAAAGCCAACGTCGGGGTTGGGCCGAACCTGTTAGGTCGAGTGCTTGATGGACTCGGCAGGCCGATTGACGGAAAAGGGCCCTTGGACACCGTGACAGAGATGCCGTTGTACGCGGACCCCATCAATCCTTTGGATCGGTCGCGGATCTCCTTGCCTCTGGATCTAGGGATTCGGGCGGTCAATGGACTCCTGACCTGTGGAACGGGTCAGAAAATGGGTATCTTTGCGGGAAGTGGCGTGGGGAAGAGTGTGTTGATGGGAATGATGGCTCGACACACGGCTGCGGAAGTCAACGTGATCGCACTCATCGGCGAGCGGGGCCGCGAGGTTCGAGAGTTTTTAGAAAAAGAACTGAAAGACGGGCTTTCGCGGTCGGTGGTAGTCGTCGCGACCTCGGACCAGCCTCCCTTAGTGAGAGTCCGTGGCGCATTGACCGCAATGGCCATTGCCGAATACTTTCGAAGTCAGCGATCCCACGTGTTGCTCTTGATGGATTCGGTGACAAGGCTGGCACAGGCGCAGCGAGAAATCGGGTTGGCGATTGGTGAGCCGCCGACGACGAAAGGCTATACCCCATCAGTCTTTGCACTACTTCCCAAAGTACTGGAGCGTGTTGGGATGACGCTTGAAGGTGGAAGCATGACAGGGCTCTTCACCATCTTGGTCGAAGGGGATGATATGAATGATCCCATCTCAGATATGATTCGTTCCGTCCTTGATGGGCACATCGTCCTCTCTAGAACCCTGGCGAACCAGAATCATTTTCCCGCGATCGATGTCATGAGCAGCGTTAGCCGAGTCATGCGTGATATTGCCTCTCCAGAACACGTCGCATTGGCGCGGGAACTCGTCGAAACGCTCTCTGTCTATAAACAGACTGAAGATCTCATTCAGATTGGCGCCTATAAAGCAGGAACAAATCCAAAGGTCGACGACGCGATTCAAAAGATGGACGCAATTCGATCCTATTTGTGTCAGGGCATTGATGAGTCAGCGACGCTTGGGGAGAGTGTTGCCGGTCTGTATCAGGTTCTTGATAAGGCGTTGTGAGATGTCGTGGATTGGCGATTACAACGAGGATCTGAGGAGAGAGACAACGTGAGCCAACTACTCTGGACGGTGATTGGAGCTGTCTTTGTGCTTCTCATAAGCATGTTAGCACGATATCGGAACTGGATTTAACGGAGATCTGGCATCGCCCGACGACGACTACAAACCATCGTCCAGTACCGTCATCAGCTGGAGAAAGTGTTGGCATTGGCGTTGAGCAATGTCGAGCGCGAGCTGCGGGATGCAGAGCGACTACTATTTGAACGTCAGCAGACCTTTGGTTCGGCGCAAGCCACGTATCGGCAGGACGCTGGCCGCTTCAGTCTAGGGTTGGAGCTTGATGCAGAGCAGTTCTACGCGTTTTCTACCAGACTCACCTCGGAAATCGCTGTGCTTCAAGCGAACGTCGATGGAGTACGTGAACGGTACGAACACGCGCGTGGGGAATGGGCAGTTGCCGCGCAAGATCGAAAGGCGGTGGAAACATTGGACGAAAAGCAGAAACAGGCCGAACACGCATGGGTGGAGAAGTGCGAGGACGCCCAGCTCGACGAGATCGCGCAACGGCAGCATTATCATGAGACCCTGATGCAGTAATGTGAGGCCGTTCATGTCGAACAAAAAGATCATCCGTCATCAACGAGACCCGTGGCGTTTTCTTCTGTTGCTGGCGTTATGCGTTGGGAGTTTTCTCTGTGTGTCCCTGGTTTTTGCCGAACAAGCCTTGCCGTCGGAGAGCGATGATGAGCTGTCTGACGATGCCACGGAAGAGATGTTGCTTGGACGTGGAGAATCGGGATATGCCGATCTTCTGAAGGCGATTCGAGTCGAACGGAAGGCGCTAGTGCGCCGAGAACAGAACCTTGTCAAAAACGAAAAGCGTCTTGCCGAGATGAAAGGCGAGATTGCCGGTCTACTAGAGAGCAACCAAACCCTCGTTGACGAATTGCGAAAAGCCAAACTCCAGACCTCAGAGGCACAAGTAAGGCTCGCCAAGATCTATGGAGGCATGCCTGCCGAAGAAGCGGCCGCGCGTCTGGAAAAGATGGATAACAATCTTGCTGTGACCTTGTTGCGTCATATGAAGGATAAAGCCACTGGGGCCATTTTGGGCCAACTTCCCGTCGAGAAGGCGGCGGAGTTGACGGTAGCGCTGACCAAACCCACCGCTCCTTAGTCTTTCAGCTTACGTCCCCTGACCGGGTTGCTACGGTGCTCGAATGCTCACGTAACTCCCGCTACGTTCCGCTTCTGCGCTCCTCTCGCCTTGTCCTGAGCTAAAATTTAAGCAACCTGAGTCTTTGCGGCGGGGTATAACAACGTCTCGAGCCTTGTTCCCGCTCTCGACGTACCTAACATCCGTCGACGACATTCGTTCGCTGCCGGGTG
>JAJDBL010000247.1 GCA_029261375.1 Nitrospirales bacterium | reverse complement strand
CAACGCGAGGGCGGCATCGAGATCGGCCCGCAGGCTCGACAACGATTCGCGGGTTTGCGCCATCGCCGGGACGGCAAGGACCAGGCACAGAAGTAACGTGATAGTGCCGGTGAGGATGGTTTTCGAACTCAATCGTGGTCGCATTGTTTTGCTCCTTTCTGGTGATCAGGATTTGATGGATGATTGTGCTGTCTTAGCTTCACTCTCGGTTCGCCTCATGTCGTCATTCCAGCGCACGCGGGAATCCAGGAAACACTGGATCCCGTGTCACGCACGGGATGACGGCTGCGGTGGTTCGACATGACACGAAAGGGGATCATTCAGAAATTGCTTGTCGTGCCTGGTTGTTGATTTCGTTGCGTTCGGTGACGGCGTCGCCAGGATCGACCATAACGACCACGACCCGGCCGACGGTGTCCGGCTGACCCTTCACTTTGAATTTACGTTCTTTCTTCACCGTCTTCTGACACTCGCCGGGAGCGAGGCCGTCCATCGTAAAGACATCGTCCGGTGTCGCTCCAGGTACGACCGCTCCATCGGTAGTCATGAACATGCCAACATCGAACGGACCGTCGGCAGCAACATTCCCGCCATTGCAGATTTCAACCTTCACCACGACCTGGTCACCCGCATCTTTCACCTTTCGTTTCAGTTTCGTCATGCGGATGGCGAGATCGACGCCATCCGGTGGTGCCATACCGATCCCCCAAGCGCCAATAGACTCCTGCGTGGCCGTCACTTGCTGTGATGCCGTATCGATCAGCATCACCTCGCCAGTTTCCCATTGAGTCGCCACGGCGTGACTCCCATCAGGTGTAAACGCGACATCGATGGCCATCACCGGAATGGTGCCGGTCACGGAATGAGCACTGGTGTCGATGACCGCGATGCCATCCAGTCCTTCGGCTGCGTATGCTTCGGTCCCGTCAGGCGAAATCGCCACACCATACGGCGAACCACCAATCGTGATCCTCGTGACAATCTCGTGGGTCACACTGTTCACGACAGTGACCTGTCCCTCTTCATCACTTGTATTGGTGACATACGCCGTTTGACCATCGGGAGCGAATGCCACCATCTTGGGCGATCCTCCGACATCAATTGAGGCCACGATATCGAGGCTAGTCACATCGAGCACCTCGACCATACCTCCCACGGTTGCAACATAGAGTTCCGTGCCATAAGGATTGAGGGTCATGCTGTAGGGCGTCCCCGCAATCGGGATGGTCTCGTCGACCGTGTGGCCGGCGGTTTCAATGACGGACAGATTCGCATCCGCCACATAGACCAACGACCCACCGGGATGAACGGCCACGTCACGGCTAGGACCGGCGGTGGGGATCGTTGCGGTCACCGTCCCGTTGTCCGGGTCGATGACAAAGACATTCGCATCGCCAGTGACATAGACAGCACTACCATCGGGACGGACGTCCACCCAACGCACATCCTGATCCAGAGGCTCAGACGAAACCGTGAGAGTTTCACTGAGAGACCCGCCACCCACATCGATCACGCTGAGCGTGTCAGCTCCACGATTGGCCACATAGGCAACCGGTTCTGCAGCGGCGATGGCGGGCAACAGCCAGCCCATGAACAGCAAAAGAAGAATGGGCACACAGAAGAACCGGCCGATTCCGCTGGTGAGAGCCCACCGAATCTGTGTGTGGGGAAGAGTCGTGCTGATGTGCATGTGTTGCTCCTTTTCGGCCTGAATGGTTTCGGAATCACGCAGTTTCGTTGGTCATACTGACCTGAGCAAAGAATCTCGCTGGTAAAGCCTATCTTGAGTTGTCTTCAAGCACGCTCAGCATGACAGGAAAGCAGCGGTCGGCGTCCTCTGTTTGTGTTCAGGCGACATTGACCTCAACCGTCGCCGAGAGACCAGAATCGTTCACCAGGTCTTGCAACGCGAGTTGAACAAAATAGACGTCACTATGACCGAGTTGGTTGGCAGATCGCAGGGCTCGCTCCGGACTGACGCGCTTCTCGCCTTTTTCTATTTGATGCAAGTGCTGCCGCGTCACGCCGAGGCGTTGAGAAGACTTCGCTAAGCTCTCTTCCTCCGATTCACGGATCGATGCAAGAAGTTGCCCAAACGTTAATCGCCCTCCGTTGAGCTCTTCCAAAAATGCTCGTGTGGCTCTATCGCCAATTCGTCCATCACGTCCGCGGAAAGAAGCGGCTCGCCATGAGCAATGACGTGCTGCAATGATTCTTGAGGAATGCTGTTGTCAAAGAGAAAAGCGCTGACGATGATATTGGTGTCGAAGACGAAGCGCGGTTTACCGCCCATCAAGGATTTCTTTCAGAACATCCTCCGTCAATCCACTTAGTTGTGCCTCTTGGCCCGCATCGCGCATGATGGCATCGATCGTTCGAGACGGCTCGGCGGTTTCGCTCAAGCGCAGGCTCAGCAGGAGATCAAGCTTGCGGCGGTCTTGTTGCGAGGCCGATTGATAGATCGTTGCCGCTTCTTGGATCACTCGAATTGTGATTTCTTGCGTGTCCATCGTCTCTCCGTCAGATAGGATCTTAGTGCGATCGTGCATAACCGCAGCGAGCGAGGTGCGATGTCTCTATACAGCTGATTCGCCCTCATATTGTACATGAATCGAAGATAGTGTTGAAAATCCATTCTTGCGGCATGGGGAACCCTGCAGCGTCAAGGAACTCGAAGTACCCACTCGGATAGGTTTGTTCGGTTGAAACGACAATCGCTCCTCTGTCATCCCGAACCTTGTGTGAGGGATCGTGGCGCGATGATGGCAAGCAGGCGCGATGAGCGACGCGACCAGGCCCCAGGCTCGGATCACTGAGCACACGCCCAGGCCACGGGGCTTCATCGTCCAGCTAAACTCTAGAATACATCGGTATTCAGAAGTCATGAGTCAGCATTCAGAAGGGGTGGGCTGACTTCTGTAAGTTGAGCCTATAGCGCGAAGCGAGAACGCCGCTGGTGGGCGCTTTCAACGCCCCCCCTTAGAGGCAGGGGAATTTGCGTGGATACATCAACGGATGAAAATCCTCGATGGAGTGGAACTGGTCGGAAGGTTTTGGAGGATCCACAATACTCGGCTTTGACCGGTGAAGAATATAGCGAATGCCGTGTTCACGTGCGGCGACCAAGACTTTTTCTGAATCGTCGACGAACAATGTTCGTGCGGGATCGTATCCGATCTCTTCTTTCGCATGATCCCAGAAGCTCGCATGGTGTTTCGGGGAACCGACTTCGTTGGAACACACCATCTTTTCCAAATACTGATCGATTCCCGTACGCTTCACTTTAATGTTCAGCGTGGTTCGATGCGCATTGGTGACGAGGAATGCTGGCTTGCCGATCGTCTGCATGTGCTTGAGAAAGGCATCCGCATCGGGATGAAGCGAGACCTTATGGGATTGCTGTTCGGTCAGTCCGACGACATCTAATCCAAGTTCCTCTCCCCAAAACTCGATATCAAACCATTGCAGCGTGCCTTCCACTGCCTTGTATCGCGCAAAGAGATCTTCTTGCGCGGCCTCTTCCGAGATATCGTTGGCTACGGCATATTGCGCCGGGAGAAACTCGCTGAAGAACTCGTTATCGAAACCCAGATTGAGCAACGTACCATCCATGTCGAGAAGGACGTGGTCAATCTCGTCCCACTCCGGCCAGGGGCCAAACGCTGTAATGTCCGTCATGAGTGACCCTCCACGAGACTATCCGCAAATTCTTCGACATTGAACCCAGAAAAATCGGTATGCCCTTCTCCCGAGCCAACCCATTTCACTGGGACATTGAGTTCCTCGACGATCGCCACGACAATTCCCCCCTTCGCGGTTCCATCGAGTTTGGTCAGCACGATGCCAGTCACACCGACGGCTTGTTTAAAAAGGCGGGCTTGTGACAGCGCGTTCTGACCCGTCGTTGCATCCAAGACCAGCAACACTTCGTGGGGGGTACCGGGAAGCACTTTCGCCATGACTCGATGCATTTTCTCAAGTTCAGTCATCAGATTGTGCTGTGTCTGGAGTCTGCCGGCAGTATCGATAATCACCACGTCTGACTTTCGGTTTTTTGCTGCGGTCAAACCATCGTGCACCACCGCTGACGGATCGGAGCCTTGCCGATGGCGAATGACATCAGCATTGGTTCGTCCACCCCAAATCTCAAGCTGCTCAATGGCCGCTGCACGAAAGGTATCCGCGGCAACGAGCAACACGCTCTTTCCTCCCTGATTGGCACAGTGCGCAAGCTTCGCGATGGTCGTTGTTTTTCCCACGCCGTTGACCCCGACCATCATATAGACATAGGGACTTGGCGTGGCGGGAGGCGGAACGACATCGGTATACCCGCGGCACAGTTTGAGAATATCGATGATGCCCGCACGGACAAGTCCTTTGACTTCGCTTCGCTCGAACCCCGACGTCAGGGTGTTCTTCTCTTGAATACGCTCTAGAATTCGATTGGTCACGCTGACACCAAGATCTGCCTGAATAAGGATCTCTTCAAGCTCCTCGATCATGTCGTCGTCGATCTTCTGCGTTCCAAGCATCAAGCGGTTCAGATTATCCGCAAGGGTCCCCCGGTCTTTCGTGAGTTCCTCGCCGAGTTTCTTAAACCACCCCATCAGTCAGTGCTCACTTACCTTGATGTCCGCGTCCAGCAAACGCCGACGAATCACGCGTTCTTTGGCACCCATGCGTCGCGCTTCTTTCGGGCCGAGTTCATGATCGTATCCTAATAGATGAAGAATGCCATGAAGAAGCAATCGAACGACTTCAGCGTGAAGGGTCGATTTACGCTCCTTCGCTTGCCGCGTGGCTGTTTGGAGCGAAATGACCACATCGCCGATCAAACGTTTACCATTACCCGGCAGTGTAGGTTGGGGAAACGATAAGACATCCGTAGGCCGATTTTTTCCGCGATACTGTGCGTTGAGTACACGCATTGCACGATCATTGATGAACAGCACACTCAACTCGCCGGTCTGCTGTCCAGCATGACGAAGAATGATTTGCGCGGTCGAGACGAGAAACTTGGAACGGACGGTAAATGTTCGCTGACGATTGATTAAATGAACGGTGGGTGGTTCAGCCGACGGGCGTGTTGCCCTCGTCATGATTCCT
>JAJDBL010000246.1 GCA_029261375.1 Nitrospirales bacterium | reverse complement strand
CGAACTCCGATCACAATTCCAGCAGCAATGATTGATCTGCCCCCCCCACGATACGCATGGAATAAGACGCCAGGCGCACACCAGCGATTCTCGCACTGGACTACGCATTGGAGTACACTCATCACGTTTTCCAGTGCCCACCTCCTTCCCAACACGCTGAAGAGAAAGGAAATAACCGATGACGACACATCCCAGCCTTGAGGCCAATTTTGAAACAACTGTGACACTTGTTCGTTTTTATATATTACTCGTGCATCAACTGGATTTTTTGCTTCCGGAGCACGCATCCCAATCACTGTCTCAAGATGATGTTGCCGCGCAAGTAACCGCCACATGGGACAAACTACAACCCGTGTTGGCGAGCAATACTGTGGTGAAAGGAAAGCTAGAAGCAGAGTACGAGAACGTCCGTGCGTTGCGGAATGCACTGACCGCGAAGAGCGGCGATCAAAGCGGAGAATTGACTAAAGCAAAGGAGTTGCGCTCAGCTCTCCAGAACAAGATGATGGCACTCAGTGATCTGGTTGCACTACTGCGAACTAGGGGATAAGCAAACGTCCAAGAACTCAAGAACGCCATCGAAGATCTCTCTTTTGGAAAAGGGCGCGTGGAGAATTTCTAGATCACATACTCCACAGCAAAACACAGAACATCATCAAAACGTTCGAGGGCTCTAAGCAAGGGCAACAGGCTTCAGACACTGCGCAAAAGTTCATTTATTCAAGTATTTGGGCACTTCTTCCGCTAAAGCCTCAGTAGAGTCCGCTCTCGCTTTATATCAGAGAACACTGGCTCGCAGTGCGTCCACAGAACGGCGTCTGGAAACAACCATGTCCTATGACAAAGAACGTCGTGTAGCCAATGATTACGAGTGAGCAGCCACAGACGGAACGAATAGAGTGAGCCCACATATCGCCACATTGCCGGAAGCAACGCAACACCGGAATAAACCACATTCGGGTGCAACAGACCTGTTGACGAAGAATTCATTGGACGCCATTCGGGAGACCTTAGAGGAAAAGATAGAAAAACGAGAGCTTGAGCTTCCCCTTCTGCCGCGGGTAGCGAGTGAAGTCATCGCGCTCACATCTGATGTTACCTCCGATGCGTCGCACCTCTCTTCGCTCATTCACCAAGATATGGCCCTCGCGGCTCATATCCTGAAAATCGCAAACTGTCCCGTGTATATGCCTCGGTCTCCCATCGTATCGCTGCAACAGGCCGTTGCGTGGCTGGGCATGCACAACCTTGCCCAGATCGCGTTGACCGTCTCGATGAAGAACGGCGCGTTTGAGGTACAAGGATACAAGGCAGAGATCGCACATCTCTGGAAACACGCACTCGCATCCGGGCTGTACGGAAAAGAAATTGCGCGACTCCGTCGTCACAATGTGGAAAGCGCTTTTCTCTGTGGACTGCTCCACACCGTAGGCCAACCTGCCGTGCTGCG
Source organism: Nitrospirales bacterium (assembly GCA_029261375.1). Taxonomy (GTDB): domain Bacteria; phylum Nitrospirota; class Nitrospiria; order Nitrospirales; family UBA2166; genus UBA2166. Next base: position 2,282 of record JAJDBL010000246.1, on the reverse strand, counting down.
AGCAATCATTACGCTGAAGAATGAGCAAGGAATCAATGCAGACTGGACGGCCATGTATCCGCTGATTCAGGAATACCATGTGACCGTCGGGATCATGATTGCGGAAGAATGGGGATTACCCGAGCACGTGAAGGAAGCCATCATGCACGACTCTACTGATTCGCTGCCATCATCGCGCACGAAATCGGCAATGATCGCCGCTCTGGCAACCCGTTTGGCGACTTCCCTGTTTAATCCAGAAGTGTCCACTGAACAAGAGGTACGAGATCACCACGTCGTCCAGGATTTGAATCTGTATCCAGAAGACCTTGATACGCTCCTCAGCAAGGGAGAAGCCATCCTGGCAGAAGCGGATTCGATGGCCATATGAACGAACCCATCCACTACGACCTCCTGATCATCGGCAGTGGTCCTGCAGGCCAAAAGGCTGCCATCCAAGGAGCCAAGGCAGGAAAGCGCGTTGCCATATTCGAGCGGGAGCGGGGCGTGGGGGGAAACTGCGTCCATCAAGGGACCATCCCAAGCAAGACCTTGCGGGAAACCGCGCTTCACCTGGCGCGGTTAAAACAAAGCGCGGCGGCCTTAAATTTCCAGCTTCCGGCAGGAGTGGAAATCGCGAGCATGATGGGGCAACTCGATCATGTTGTCGGCGCGCATGTCAGATATATCGATGACCAACTGACCCGCAATAGCGTCGATCGGTATCACGGACGTGTCAGCTTTCTTTCGGACCGCGTCATCCAGATGTTAGCGATTGACGGATCTAGACAAAACTTCACCGCGGACTTCATTGTCATCGCCACCGGCTCTCGGCCACGTTCCCCAGAAAACATTCCGGTGGACCACGAACATATCTTGGACAGTGACTCGTTCCTTTCCATGATTTACCTACCCCACTCGTTGACCGTGCTTGGCGGCGGCGTCATTGCCAGTGAATATGCCACCATGTTCGCACTGCTTGGCGTTACCGTCACGATGATCGATCAAAGCGACCGGCCCGTTCGATTTCTGGATGCCGAGATCACACATCAATTGACCCAGTCGTTTGAAGAACACGGCGGAACCTATATGGGCGAACAAAAGATCGCCGAAGTGACATGGGACGGCCTCGCAAAGGTCGTGACCCGTCTCGAGAGCGGGCGCATCGTCTCAAGCGATAAAATGCTGGTCGCACTCGGACGAATGGCGAACGTTGAGGATCTGCACATAGAGTTAGCCGGGTTGCAATCCACCCCACGAGGACTGCTGGCAGTGGACGAGCACTGCCGCACAGAAATACCACACATCTACGCCGTCGGGGACGTCATCGGCCCTCCAGCGCTCGCCGCGACCGCGATGGAACAGGGTCGTCGCGCTGTATGCCATGCGCTTGGCCTCGACTCTGGAACGGCACCTGAAACCATACCCATGGCAATCTATACCATTCCCGAACTCGCGAGCGTCGGCCTCAGCGAAGCCGATGCGGAAGCGCGACATGGCAGCGCAATCGTGGGGCGAGCCAAGTTTACTGAAGTCGCACGTGGCCAGATCGCCGGAATCACCGATGGTCTTCTAAAGATGGTGTCAGATCCAAGCGGTCGTCAACTGCTCGGAGTCCATATCATCGGAGAAGGTGCTGCAGAGCTCATCCATATCGGACAGATCGCAATTCTCAATCAGGCCAGTATCGATAGTTTCGTCGAGAACATCTTCAACTTTCCCACCCTAGCGGAAGCGTACCGAATCGCGGCGCTCGATATAGTGCGAAAGCGCAAGCAAGGTCTTAACCCTCAGAGCATGTGGCAAGCCAACGCTAAGGCCACGGCAGTCGCGTCCGGGAACCTCATTCCTACTGCCTAAACGGCATTAGCCAGATTCGTTTCTCCCTCAACCCCACCCTTTCGCCATGCGCAGAATCGTTGACCCATCCGCTCTTACGGCATCTCAGCCCGCTGTTTTAGTGCGGCGTTCATATCCTTGAACCCCTGTTTTGTTGGACCTGCCATAGAGTTCCCTAACAGGGGGACGAAGAGTACTCGAAATGTCTCCCGATGGATAAAACGTGTTTTTCCCTTATCCATGGACTGAATTTCAAAGCTGTGCACTCCATCAAATAGACCTGGAACGAGAAAACGTCCGTGCCAACAGAGCTCACGATTCAATGCCACTCGGCGAAGTACAGGTGTAAACGTCATCGCCGTACCACCAGGCGGATCAATACGGATTCGTAAACGACTGCCTTCCTTTATTTCGCCCTCCGCCTCTCTGATAAACGGATTCCATTTCGAAAACTGAGCAACATC
>JAJDBL010000245.1 GCA_029261375.1 Nitrospirales bacterium | reverse complement strand
AGAATCTCATCAAGATTCGTTGCTCCGATTGCCTTGATGTCGTCAGCGGTAATGACCGTCGCGATCGCTGGAGCCTGCGCGATAGGTCGCGGCGTACCCGTCGCGGTACTGACCATTAACAATTCTTCTACCGACATTTTCATTGCTTCAGACAACGTGAGTACATGCTCTTCTGTGTCGTGCGTACCCGCAACGACGATGGGGGGCGGCACCACGAAAACCGTGAGAATTAGCCAGCACCAAATTACGTAGGGAGATCTCCTCGTTAACGCCATTGCAATATCATGTTGGTAACATGAGCAGCTCACTGCTATAAGTCTGACAACGTCCGTTCACATATTAACGGCAGAAATTCCGTTTTCATCCATATCGAAGATCCGCCCCAAATGGAGAGAGACGCCCCCCCACTGAGCCAAAAGCAGTTCAAACAATCGTGTAGCCGCCGTCAACGATAACATTCTGACCAAGCATAAACGTCGCGTCATCTGAACATAACCAAAGTACAACATCGGCAATTTCTTTCGGTTGACCCAGGCGGCCAATAGGGTGCAATGACCGGACATGATCAAACGTTTGCTTATTTACTGATTCTGGTCCGCCGAGGACGCGATCCAGCATGTCGGTCTCAACCGCGGCCGGGCTCACAGCATTGACTCGAACTCCTGTCGCGCCATACTCAAGTGCCGCAGTTTTGGTGAGGCCAAGGATCGCATGCTTCGATGCAACATAAGGCCCTCCCTGGGGAAACCCTACGACACCTGCGACTGACGAATTGTTGACAATTGAGCCTCCGCCATGCTGAATCATATACTCAATTTCGTATTTTAGGCACAGCCATAACCCCTTCACATTGACGTCAAATACGCGCTGGTAGTTGTCCTCTGAGTCGTCCACGATACTTGCCCTCGCGCCTTCAATACCAGCATTGTTGAATGCAGAATGCAGCGCGCCATATTCTGAGACTGCATAATGAACTAATGCACTCACGTCCTCATTCCTGGTGATATCAGTCTGTAGAAAGCGGGCGTCTCCACCAGATGTTTTGATCAGCTCAACGGTTTCCTTCCCGGCATCAGCATTGCGATTGCCTATGACAACACACGCACCTTCTGATGCAAACTTCCTCGCTGCGGCTCGCCCGATCCCAGAACCGCCTCCGGTGACTATGACAACTCGATCCTTAAACCTACCCACTGATTTCTCCGCATGCCCATGTGAAGTATCGGGCGTCTACACACACAGAAGATTAGAACGCCTCTACATCTCCGCGCACGAATCTCGCAAACATCCGTCGATCCGTTTGCACAGATTTTCCAGTTTACTGCATTACAGGCGGGACAGCTATATGATACGTCCTCCGACCTGAGCAACTCTGCTCACGGACCACAATGCCCAGCACGGATGCGACGAACTACAATGCGCCAAGCGCATAGAACCTTGCCGAAACACACCATGTCATGTCACCTACCCCATTCGTCCACGCATACGTCACATCACGAGTCACACCGCGACATACTCTTAGTCTCCAAGCCGTAATAGGGAGAACCGTGAGCACACACATTTGCTTGGCTATCTTTGAATCATGACGCATCTCACCCGTGCCGGACTCTATGTGATCGCTTCAACCCTCGCCTTTGCATCCATGGGCGCTTTGATTAAGCACTCCTCTATGATGATTCCCAATGAGGTTCTGGTGTTCTTTCGGAACCTCGTTGCGTTGCTCATCCTGACACCTTGGGCACTCGCCACAGGAGTGTCTAACCTGAAAACCTCCTGTCTTTCGCTCCATCTGTTGCGTGCTGGGGCAGGCCTTACTGCCATGTATTGCTATTTCTTTGCGCTTGCCCATATTGGGTTGGCAGAAGCGGTTACACTCCATATGACGACCCCACTCTTCATCCCGATCATTGCGTGGTTGTGGCTCAGGGAATCCATTCCTTCTACAAACAACTGGGCGATTGGTCTTGGATATGTTGGCGTGTTGATCAGTCTTAAACCAGGCCATGGTGTCTTGACGTCAATCGCATGGTTTGCGCTCGCGTCTGGCCTATTTGCTGCCGTTGCCATGGTGTGTTTTCGACGCCTCGCTGCAACAGAACATCCGTTCCGCATCGTGTGGTATTTTTCGCTCATCGGCACTATTGTTTCTGCCGTCCCGCTACTCTGGGCGTGGCAACCCCTGACACCGTCAATCGTGGCAACCCTGGTGGTAATTGGAAGCCTCGCAACCGCCGGACAACTCTTTCTCACGCGAGGTTACTCGCTGGCCGCTGCAGGACACGCGGGGGCATTTGCATACAGTGAAGTCGTATTCGGTTTTACCCTAGGATGGATACTATGGAGCGAGATCCCAGACGCACTCTCCCTCATCGGAATGATTCTGGTCTGCCTTGCGGGAATATTGGTTCTCAGTGAGGCGCGTGAAACACAAGCTCCTCGTCATCCGTTGATAGATCCCTAGTCCCCAACACACTCACATAGATCCAAGGGTTTGCTGGTTCAACGAAAAGGCACGCCAACCCCGCCGACACATACCCGATAACTGTTAGCTAAATTACTCATGTTGACCTTGAAAATGCGTGCCTGTGTGATATCATCTGCGGCTTGGAATGAGACCTATTCATACTATACCTAGTATATCGGCGTCGTTGAAAACACTACATGCTTCCATCGCACTCCTCTTACTCATTCACCGGCAACATTTTGATGTTTTGTTCAAAACTCCACTTAATTGCCGCGGAGATACGACCGATAAGAGAAACAATTCTACCGCATCCTATGGCTAAATCATGACCGATCGGAACAACACCGCGAGAAGACGAAAAGATATCCTGGGAGGATATAAGCCGATCAGCGACTACGGCATTATCGGCGACCTCCATACCGTGGCTCTCGTGGGGATCGACGGGTCGATTGATTGGTGCTGCCTCCCGCACTTCGACTCCCCCAGTGTCTTCGCGAGCATCCTCGACCATAAGGCCGGAGGATACTTCAAGATTTCACCAAAGCAAGATGGCAATAGAGACCAGATGTATCTGCCCGAAACCAACATCTTGCATACGCGTTTTCTACAAGATGAAGGCGGGGTAGGGGAACTCACTGACTTCATGCCGGTCGAATCCGATATGCCAGGTCAAAGTCCAAAACGTCATCAGATTATCCGGATGATTTCGGTCGTACGAGGTCGAGTCACCTTCGTGCTTGAATGCGCGCCAGCATTCGACTATGCCCGCGACTCTCACTCGGTTGAGATTGAGGAGAAGGGAGCCATCTTCCGCTCTCCCAATCTGACACTTGGACTTGTTAGTCCCATACCGCTTCAGATCCACGATGGAATCGCACGTGCAGAGTTCACAATGGATGCAGGTCAGAGTCTGACTTTCTTTCTGGAACACCTCGAACCCAATGGCCGCGCTGAGTTGCTGTCGACCCCGGAATCTGGGGAAGAAGCATTCCAGAAGACGGCTGGCTTTTGGCAGCAGTGGCTAGCACAGTGCCAATATTCTGGCCGCTGGAGAGAGGTGGTACATCGATCAGCCCTGACGTTAAAGCTGCTGACCTACGCCCCAACTGGAGCGATCGTCGCCGCGCCAACCATGAGTCTCCCTGAGTTTATTGGTGGCCGTCGAAATTGGGACTACCGCTATACCTGGATTCGCGATGCATCATTTACGTTGTACGGACTCCTTCGACTCGGCTTCTCCAATGAAGCCCGTCGTTTTATGGATTGGCTGGAAGCGCGATGCCACGAACTCAATCCCGACGGATCGATACAATTGATGTATGGCATCGATGGGCGACGCGATTTACCCGAAGAAGAACTCACGCATCTTGACGGATATCGCAGCTCCCGTCCGGTACGCATCGGGAATGCCGCAGCCAGTCAACTCCAACTGGACATGTACGGTCCGCTGATGGACGCGATCTATCTCTACAATGAGGATAAAGACGGCTCACCTATCTCATATAGTCTCTGGATGAACCTCTGTCGCCTTTTAGATTACGTGTCTGCGAACTGGCAGCAGAAAGACGAGGGCATTTGGGAAGTGCGAGGCGGGCGACACAACTTCGTCTATTCGCGTGTGATGTGCTGGGTCGCACTGGATCGAGGCATCCGTTTGTCGGACAAGCACGGATATCCCGCTGACCGCACCAAGTGGATTGCAGAACGAGACAGGATCTACACCGAAGTCATGCAAAATGGGTGGAACAACGAGATTCAAGCCTTCGTGCAACACTATGAAGGGGCAGGGCTTGATGCTGCCAATCTCATTATGCCCCTGGTGTACTTCGTCTCCCCCAATGATCCGCGGATGATTTCGACGATCGACCGCACGATGGAGCAACTTGCTTCAGGCAGCCTGGTCTACCGATACCAGACATGGAACTCCGCGCCAGACGGATTACAGGGAGAAGAAGGTACCTTCAGCATGTGCACGTTTTGGCTGGTTGAGGCCTTAACGAAGGCCGGGCGCCTGCATGAAGCGCGACTGATCTTCGAGAAAATGTTGAGTTATTCGAACCACCTACGACTATTTGCCGAGGAAGTCTCACATACTGGAGAGCAGTTAGGGAACTTCCCCCAAGCGCTGACACATATGGCCCTCATTAGCGCTGCCTACAACCTGGACAAAGCGCTCAACAAGAAACAATGGAATGAGTCGCATGCACGGTGGGCAGGCACAACCCCCTACGCCCGCTAGCAAGATGTTGAAAAAGGCCGCCAGCCGCGTTCTCGCTTCGCTGATCGGCTCAACGTACGGACGTACGATTCGCCTCACAGCTTGCTGCGGCCTTGCTGGACGACCTTTTTGAACATCCCGCTGCCTCCCTACACTTCTCCTTCGCGGCCCTTATTCCAACCCTTCCTGTTTCGTTCTCGCTAGACTACGTACGCACTCTTAACTTGCATTGCTTGAATTGAGACTCGCTCTACACACTCATGGTCATTGTCTATAATGGTTCGCGATGATTCCGCTTCACGACGACAATCCCACCATCCTTAAACCCCTTGTGACGATTTCCTTCATCGTCGCTTGCGTCTCGATCTTTTTTTACCAAATTTCACTATCCCCTTCATCTGAGCGACTGTTCGTCTACCAATTTGGAGTCATTCCCTCTGTTCTATTCGGGACAGAGTCCTTTACACGCAACGCGCTCATCCCCGCGCCCCTAAGTCTGTTAAGCAGCATGTTTCTTCATGGTGGATGGATGCATCTCATCGGAAATATGCTGTATTTGTGGATTTTTGGGAACAACATCGAAGACGCCATGGGGCATCGGCGATTTGTCGGCTTCTATCTGACATGCGGCGTCATTGCGGCAGTGAGTCATGCCATCGCCTCCCCCGGTTCACCTATTCCTATGGTTGGGGCGAGTGGGGCAATCTCTGGCGTGCTCGGAGCCTATCTATTGTTGTACCCACGATCCTCCATCCTCGTGCTGATTCCGATCTGGGTGTTTATCAAAGTGGTGCGTGTCCCCGCTGCTGCGGTCCTGGGTTTCTGGTTTCTCATTCAACTCGTGAGCGGGAGTGCGAGCCTCTCAAGCCACGGCGGGGGTGTTGCCTGGTTCGCGCATATCGGGGGATTCCTGGCAGGCATGCTCCTTATTGGGTTTTTTAAACGTCCCCATGTGCGTTTCTTCAACCCGCGACGACGCCAATCGAAACAATATGGAATCAAGTGGTAAACACCGCATGACAGCCCTTGACAGTCATTTGGTGGTGCCTTATTCTTAGCAGCTGCGTTTATTAACAGAGTTTGGTGACTACATGAGCTATGCCATTGTCAGAACCGGAGGGAAGCAGTATCGTGTTTCCGCCGGAGATCTCCTTGAAGTCGAACGAATTGAGGGAGATAAAGGAACACTCGTAGAGTGGACCGATGTGTTGCTGTATCGGACGGACGATGACACGATTATCGGAACTCCAACGGTACCCGACGTCAAGATCCTGGGAACTGTGGTGCTTCAAGCACGGCGCCGTTCCATCACCATCTTCAAGAAGAAACGACGAAAGAACTACATCAGAACTAAAGGGCATCGACAATACTTCACCCGCGTTCGTATTGACGAAATCTCTGCCAACTAGATCGGTAGAACGGAGACACCATGGCACATAAAAAAGGGCAAGGGGCGTCACGAAACGGAAGAGACAGTAACCCGAAATGGCTCGGGGTGAAACGCTATGGCGGAGAGGCCGTCTTGGCCGGGAACATACTGATTCGCCAACGTGGAACCCGCATCTATCCCGGGGCAAACGTCGGCATGGGTCGTGACCACACCTTATTCGCAAAGCTTCATGGGATCGTGAAGTTTGAAAATCGATCCGGTCGCCGCGCCGTCAGTGTTTATCCAGCCACGTAATTCGTAAGTTCTTCACTTCACCTCCCCCATATTCCGGGAGAGTGCGTCTTTCACTGGTTCCTCAGGTATTTAGGCTGGAGACTGAAGGTGGACCAGATTAACCAGCTTCCGACACCCACTGAGTCTTTCATGAATCGTACGCGTCCGGGCCTCACACGATGGAGTCTGACGCGTTATTTTCTCCTTCAGCCTTCAACCTTCAGTCTATCCACCTAACTCTCTATCAGATATGTTCGTTGATGAAGCAAAAATATTCACCAAGGCCGGAGACGGCGGGAACGGCTGCTCCTCGTTCAGGCGTGAAAAGTATGTCCCTTTTGGTGGGCCAGATGGTGGAGACGGCGGCAAGGGCGGACATGTCATTGTTCAAGCGAGTCGCCATCTCACAACCCTGATCGACCTTCGCTACCTGCAACATCACACCGCGAAACGAGGTGGCAATGGAGATGGGAACAACCGCCACGGTGCGGATGCAGTCGACATCATCGTTCGTGTGCCAATTGGAACCATCATTCGTGATGTTGAAGAAGACGTTAACCTCGCAGACCTAGCAGAAGACGGCGCAATGGCCATCGTTGCGCATGGAGGGAAAGGGGGAAAGGGCAACGGCAAGCGAGCCACCTCGACGAATCAGGCCCCCACTCGTGCCGACCCTGGAATACCCGGTGAAATCCGCACAATACACCTGGAACTCAAACTTCTTGCAGACGTTGGGCTCGTTGGCTTCCCAAACGCTGGAAAGTCTTCGTTAATCTCGGCAATCTCAGCTGCGAAACCCAAGATCGCAGAGTATCCATTTACGACTCTCATCCCGCAACTCGGCGTCGTGTCATGGGGTGAGGAACGCCACTTCGTCCTTGCCGACATTCCCGGAATCATTAAAGGGGCACATGCAGGGAAAGGTCTTGGAGTCCAGTTTCTCCGTCATATTGAGCGAACCACGTTCCTTCTTCTTCTGATTGACATCGGAGAAT
>JAJDBL010000244.1 GCA_029261375.1 Nitrospirales bacterium | reverse complement strand
CATCTGCCAACGCCAAGGCAGTCGAGAGGTCTGAGTGATTCTCGATAATCGCGGCATCCATGGAGACCATCAACGGCTCAAGCAAAGATGGATCAGTCTCCTGCCCCGTACGCATGGCCTCCGATGTTAACCGCGCCGTGTTCGCAACGTTCACGCGTGTGCCAAACTTCAAGTTCAGCGCCATCGTATATCCAAGAGACTCGCGCATATAGCGCAGTGCATCGGGCAGGGCGCCAAAACGATAAGACAAGACTCCCAATCGATTGAGCAACACGGCCTTGGCCGTCGCTCCCCCGACATCGTGCTCTGGTGAGACGTCCTCCGGTAACAGTGCAAGCTTCTTCAGATGATATTCCATCGCTGTGGCGGGCTCATCAAGAACCTCGTATGTACTCGCAATGTAGCTAAAGAGAAGTTTCTCCTCGCCAGCTTGATCAAACCCCAGCGCCGCCTCCGAACTTCCAGCACCTAACCCGACACTAACGTTGAACAACCCGGGGCCTTTGACTTGCTCTTTCACTCCGGTTTTTCCAATGGCATCAAGGCTTGAGAAGTAGCTTTTCAGCGCGCGCTTGAGCGCGTCTTTATCAGCCTGTTCTGGCCCAAGACTCAGGTTGTACAGATTGACACCAATATTACGCTGCAAGAGCGCGAGATTCTTCGTTTCCCCAAGTTCATGATTACGTTCCAAGGCTTCAGAAAAATAGCGAATGGCCTCCGCATATTGACCCGCCTCCTGATGCGCCAGGGCTAGGCGTTCCAACACCTCAATGGTGAGTTGAGCAGCCCCCTTTCCAGTATTCTGAATGGAGAGATCCAACGCCTTGCTATACTGTTCGACCGCAACATCGGTATTTCGAGACTTAAAGGCCGCCTCCCCATACCGTTTGCGATAGAGAAGCTCGGTACCAATAGCTTGTTGCGGATGGTCAAAACTATCTCGCTCTTCATAGTGGCGTGAGGCTTCGCTGAAATTACCCAACCCGACATAGGCGTTTCCCAGATTGAGCAACAGGTTGGCTTCGACGTCGGGATGCGCCTCAGCATCATTGAGTTGTAACGCGATTGAATAGGCATCCGCGGCCTTCTCCAGAAATCCAGCGGCTCCATCCCCTACCTGCTCATACTGTTCATATGCCCAACCCAACGTTTGATAGAAGTAGGAGACGCCCTCCTCCATCGTTACCGCGCGTTCAAGAATCGCGATGATGCTCGGAAAATCTGGCGGTGTCGTATAGGTCTGGGCAAGACCATCTCCGTACACATAGGTTGGACGAGTGCCATCCTGCTGCACGAGTTCACGGTATCGAGCCTGCACCTCGGCGGTCTTACCGAGCATGACCTTTGTTGCGATATACCCACGATGTGCCTCAACAGAATCTGGATACTGCTGAATAAGTTCATTAAGCATCTTCACGGCGATTTTCGGTTCCCCACGATCACGAACCTGGAGGGCACGCCGAACCTGTTCTAAGGCAAGGCGTTGTTTCATGTCACGTAATTGTTCTGCCGGGACCCCGTTGGCTTCCGCTAACTTCAACATCTGCGCGTAAGCATCTTCGGCCTGCTCCGCATTGTGGGTCGTCGTAAAGATTTCCGCTTTCCTCCGATACGCTTCTTGAAGTATCGAAGGATGTGATGCATGCGCGGCAATCACCGTATCCAAGCTTTCGATCGCACTCAGTGGTTCAAGATTCGCCATATAGAGTTCAGAAATCCTAAAAAAGGCCCGCGATGAGAGCACCTCAAGGTCAGAATGCTGGAGGGCTAACGTGCGCAACGCATCCATGGTTTCGTTGACAGTCTCCTTCTGTTGCACGACATCGATGGCACGTGTCAGCGCTCGGCTTCCCCATGGCGAATCCTCCCCAAACGCCCGCAGCACATCCACGTAGACGGTGACCAGACTCGATTGATCATCGAGAGTTCGATACACCTCTGCACGGCCAAAGAGACCCTTGGCGCGAATTTCAGGATCATCCAGGGTATCGACCTTTACCAATGTATTGAGGGCGGAGATCGTATCGCCGATGAGGAGAGACAAGCTTCCGGATTCGATGAGAGCGGTCCCATAGACGACATCACTGTTTTTGAACTGTTCACCAATCGCAAGGATCTGGGCACCGGTCTCTTCCACCACACGTTTCCGTGCGGGGGGACTTAGATTGACCGTGCGTTGATGGGCAGTGATTGCCGCAGTACGGATTCTAGCTATCGCATTGAGCTCGGCATCCGCATCTTCGTAGGACGCGAGCACGTCAAGCGCGAGATCGATATCTCCAGCAGAGGCCAACATTTCCGCATATTCGAAGTCGATCGCACCTCGAGCTGCGGGTGTGAGAGCGCTGGTGAGGTTTCGTGCGATATTTCCAAGAACTAACCGCGCAGGTGCATCCTCAGCCGCGGCACGATGACGATCAAGGAGGGCCTGCGCTGTTGTAATGTCAGCGTAGTCCATCAAGAAGTCTTGGGTGCTGATTTGAACAACCTCACCGGCGCGAAGATCAGAAAAAAACGAGGCGTCATGACTTTCAGCGGTATGCAAATGAAAACTTCCGTCAGGGGTCATGCGATATTCGTCAGTCACGGTTCGTGTGGATGGGTCGAACTGATACAGCCAGATCGAAGATTGATCATCAGCATCCATGAACCCATCACCATTCGTATCGCGAGCATATCGTGCAAAGTAGATATTGCGACCATCAGAGGAGATCGCTGGCCAAAGATCCATCGAAATGTCCGATGATATCGCTGTGACCTGAGAGGGATCATCCAAATGGAAAGACTGAAGAGCACGACCGTCTGAATACACGACCCAACCACTCAACGACACAGAAAACGAGGTGGGGCCTTCAATCAAGACCGTATCAGCGTCGGAACCGAGGTCCCTCTGAACAAGCTGTTGAGTGCCAGCCACATAGTCGCGTCTAAGGTAATATACGGTAGAAGCGTCGGCGCCCCATGCGGGCCACGAGTCCGCAGTAGCGATATCGGTAAGCTTCGTTTCCTCCCCAGTCTGGACATCAAGCACAAAGACGTCTCCCCGTGGATCAGTCTTTTGAGACACGTACAACAGTTTCGATCCATCAGCGTTCAATGCAGGCTGAGAATCAATGGCAGGATGCGTCGTAAGCTGCCGCGGGCGGGACAATCCGCTCCGTGCTACGGCTTTAAGCCAGATATCCTGACTCCCGCCTCGATCAGATACGAATGCCATCACCCGACCATCGCCGGACACAGCAGGAGCAAAATCAATTGCCGGGTGAGACGTGACTGGTTCTGGGGACGCTGCACGAACAGGGAACGCACATA
>JAJDBL010000243.1 GCA_029261375.1 Nitrospirales bacterium | reverse complement strand
GCCTCCGACACGATGTGAAATATTTGTCCAACTTGCCGCCGGTAGGAGGCATTATCCGATCGCGGTTCGCTGATGGCCCCGATCCGATCAGTGGGTCCTGGGAGCAGGAATGGAATAGTCGCCTTGCGTCTTCATTCACGGCGTTACTCGAAGCGAAACCCAATTACTTTCAGGCCCGTTATATCGGAGTCGAAGACCATGGTCGAGAGATTACCCGTGTTGAACGATTTGGTGATCTCGTACTCACGAGAAGGCTTGATGAACTGCAAATGAAAGCCGACACCTCGTATTTTCAAGAGGCAATCAATCTAAAACCTGGTCAGGTCTATCTTTCCGATATTACGCTCAATCGAGAGAATGGGGAGATCGTCACGCCTTATATTCGCACGATTCGTGCGGTGACCCCGGTGTATACGAGCACGGACGTCTTTGGTCTGGTGGTCATCAACATGGATATTGGGCCGATCCTTGATTCGCTCACCAGTACCGCATCCGATGAGCGAACGGTCTTTATCACGAACGCTGAGGGTGATTACCTCGCGCACCTCAATTCAACGAAAACGTTTGGCTTTGATCGCGGAACTCGACATCTCATTCAAGATGTCTTTCCAGGCCTTGTGGGATTCTTTGAGAGGGGAAACCCGTTGTCTGAGCAGATGGTCTTTGATGAAGGGAACGTCACACAATTTCGAAAGGTTCGATTTGATGCATCGGATCGAGACCGGTTCTTTAGTCTGGCGATGGTGGCGTCTGAAGGCTCGCTCCTGGCTGACTCAGAAGCCGTCTCTGATCGCAGTATTGTGTTGGTGACGTTGTTACTTGCCGGCGCGACGGCACTCGCGTTTGCCTTTGCACGAGTGCTGACGCGGCCGTTGTTACAGATCATTCACGCGACCAAAGAGTTCTCAGAAGGAAAGACCAACATCACGCTTCCAGAGAATGCTACAGATGAGATCGGAACGTTAGCAACTGCGTTGCGATCGATGATGGACGACGTCCGTGGACGCGGTCAGGCGCTTGAAGCGAGTGAGGCGCGAACACGGGGCATCCTGGATAGTGCGGCCGATGGCATTGCTTCGTTTGATTATGAGGGAAAGATTGAGTCCTGCAATCTCTCGGCCGGTCGGATCTTTGGGTATGATCCCCAACAGTTACTTGGAAGCAACATCACCCAATTGTTGCGATGTGGTGATGACCAGATTGGCGACGCGCAGACGCTGCGCGCGATCCAAACGATAATCAGCGTCAATGGAAGCGACTTGTCTGTCTTGATCGGGCAACGAACGTCTGGAGAGGAATTTCCGCTGGAACTTGCCGTCAGCCATGTCCAGATCGGTGATCGTCAAATCTTCACCGCCATCATCCGCGATATCACCGACCGACACCACGCGCAGGTGGCTATGCAGGCCGCGAAAGACGCGGCAGAAAACGCGACACGGGTCAAAAGTGAGTTTCTCGCCAATATGAGCCATGAGATTCGCACGCCCCTGAACGGCGTCATCGGCATGACCGAGCTTCTCCTTGGTACCGAGCTCACATCTGAGCAGGAAGAATATGCGTCGGTCGCACGCCGCTCCGGACAGACATTGCTGGAGGTCATTAACGACATTCTCGATTTCTCAAAAATCGAAGCCGGCAAACTTGATCTGGAACTGATCGATTTTAACATTCACACTGTGGCGGAAGATGCACTTGAATTGTTTGCAGAACGCGCTGGTGAAAAAGGGATTGAGCTTGTCTGTGACGTGGATGCGAACGTCCCTCAATGGGTCTCTGGCGATTCCGCGCGGATCCGGCAAATTCTGACAAACCTAGTCGGAAATGCGCTGAAGTTCACGGAGCGAGGTGAGGTGACGGTGCATGTGATGACGATTGAAGAGTCGTCAGGGGATGTCGTCGTCAGGTTTGAGGTTTCTGACACGGGTATTGGCATCAGTGTTGATGCGCAGCAACGGCTGTTTCATGCGTTTTCCCAAGCCGACTCGTCGACGACACGTAAATACGGAGGAACGGGTCTTGGCCTCGCCATTTCCAAAACGCTTGCTGAGCTGATGGGCGGGGAAATCGGAGTGACGAGCCAGATCGGTTGTGGGAGCACCTTTTGGTTCACCGTTCGTGCTCCAAAAGTTAACGCGCCTGATTCGGAACCCGAGAACATGCTCGATTTGAGTGGGGTGCGTGTCCTCTGTGTCGAAAAACATGAGGCCAACGCACGTGTGCTCGTGAATCACTTCCGTCGTTGGAATGTCGTCGTTGATTGTGTGCCTGAGTCTCAACAGGCTTTGGAGCAACTGAAACAGAATCAGACTACCAATGAGCCCTATCACCTGGTGATCGTCGATCACGCCACGTCACACGTCGGTGACGTTCCATTTGTCATGGTCCTGAACAAAGAGTCAGTGCTGGGTCAACTGCCGGTCATTCTGATGACACCTGTCACACGAACGAGGGAGAACAAGGAGCTTCTCTCCTTGCCAACAATATTCGAGCTGCATAAACCGATTAGACAGGCCTCATTGCAGCAAAGCCTGTTAAGGGCCTTGGGACGCGCTCCGACGTCACGTGTGACTGAGGCACGCTCCGAGGAAGGCCAACGCCGCGCTCTGTTTCATCACGCACGCGTCCTAGTTGCAGATGATAACGTGGTGAACCAGAAGGTCGCGTCACGCATGCTTGAAGCGTTTGGATGTCATGTTGACACCGTGTCCAACGGTGTCGAAGCGGTGAAAGCCGTCTTGGAGGGGGACTACACGATTGTCTTTATGGATGGCCACATGCCGGAGATGGGCGGATTGGAAGCGGCTCAACAGATTCGTCAACGCGAGCAAGGTACCCCTCGGCACCTTCCGATTATCGCGCTGACCGCAAACGCGATGAAGGGGGCAGAGGAGAAATGTCGCGAGGCAGGGATGAACGACTATATCGCGAAGCCGGTGACGAAAGAAAAATTGCGTCAGATGCTGGAGTTGTGGGCAGCATTGTCGGATGTGGCTGTGCAATCAGATGTCGTGACCAGGAGCGCTCTACCTAGTCCTAGACCGGAGGATGTGGTGTCACGGTTGGATCCCGATATCATCGATCAACTTCGTGAGCTTGACGACGATGGGAGCGCAAGTTTCCTCTCACAGATGTTCGGTCAGTTCCGCCAGGATGCTCCACAGCAGATGGTGGCCATTGTGGATGCGCTTGCCCATGGTGATACAGAAGGCCTCACTCAGGCCGCTCATCGCCTGAAAGGAAGTTGCCTGACCATTGGAGCCACCGACCTCGCCGGCGTCTGTCAGGACTTTGAACGGCTAGGGGCGGCGCGGATGTGTCCCGAGCAGGAACATTCCGAAGCACGTCTCCACGCAGCGTTTCAGCAAACGTGTGATGCGATTGATACTGAACTCATGGCTGATCCCGCGTCGGTGGGCTAAGTCTCCGCCTGTCTGCGTAAAGGATAACCAAGGCTCCCGTCGCCATTGTCCCCGACTTGAGCGCGCGTCACATAAAAAAGCGGTGCGAGCCTCCACATGAAGCGCTCGTACCGCTTTGCAGTAAGTATTCTGTTCAAAGATTAGGACTGTTGGCTCTTCTGTCTCCGTGCTCGGTACGCCACTAGTCCCAGTATGCCGGTTCCGAATAAGATGAACGTTGCCGACTCAGGAACCACGGGCGGCTGTTGCTGGCTCATACAC
>JAJDBL010000242.1 GCA_029261375.1 Nitrospirales bacterium | reverse complement strand
ATAACTTTGAAGATGCGATTCTCATGAGCGAAACGCTTGTCCGTGAGGAAAGCTTTACGTCCGTGCACATCGAAGAATTTGACGTGGAGGCACGGGAAACAAAACTTGGAAAAGAGGAAATTACTCGCGACATCCCGAATGTTGGCGAAGAGGCGTTGCGCGCTCTGGATGAGAGCGGAATTGTCCGGGTTGGAGCGGAAGTAAAGTCAGGAGATATTCTGGTCGGGAAGGTGACGCCTAAAGGTGAAACCCAACTTACGCCAGAGGAAAAACTCTTGCGCGCAATTTTTGGGGAAAAAGCAGGGGATGTCAAGGATACCTCGTTGACGGTCCCACCTGGTGTTGAAGGGACCGTCGTCAACATCAAGATCTTTGCAAGAAAACGCTCTGATGACGACCAGTGGACCAAGCAGCTTGAGAATGAAGACCTGATGGGGCTTCAGCGGGATCACCTGGACGAGCTTCGTATTATCGAGCAGGAAGAAAATCGGAAGAGCCATGCGTTGCTGCTCGGAAAGCAAATTGGTCGAGACCTGACAGACCAAAAGTCCGGCGAAGTGCTGCTGAAGAAGAAGGGTCGTTTGACGGAGGACATCATTCAAAAATTCTCGGGTGAGGATACGAGAAATGTCGTCCTTAGTACCGCGGAAGATCAGGAAGATCTTGATGAAATTCATCGCATTACGAAGGAGCATGTTGACCTTCTCCAGGCCAGCTATGATGAGAAAGTCGTTCGGCTTAGGCGTGGGGATGATCTTCCTCCTGGGGTTCTGAAGCTCGTCAAAGTGTATGTTGCGATGAAGCGAAAGGTTTCAGTCGGTGACAAAATGGCAGGACGACATGGCAATAAAGGTGTCGTCTCCAGAATTTTGCCGGAAGAGGACATGCCGTATCTTCCTGACGGGACCCCGGTTGATATTGTGTTAAATCCACTCGGTGTTCCCTCCCGTATGAACGTTGGGCAGGTCCTCGAAACACATCTCGGGTGGGCGGCACAGGCGTTGGGTCTCTATGTTTCGACCCCAGTGTTTGACGGGGCAACAGAAGAGGAAATTCGTGGATTGTTGAAGCAAGCGAATCTCCCAGAGTCAGGCCAAACGACGTTGTACGATGGCCGAACGGGGGAAGCATTTTCGAGTCCTGTGACCGTTGGATACATGTATATGCTGAAATTGCATCACCTTGTCGATGATAAAATTCATGCGCGATCAATTGGTCCGTATTCGTTGGTGACGCAGCAGCCACTCGGAGGAAAGGCGCAATTCGGCGGTCAGCGTCTTGGGGAGATGGAAGTGTGGGCGTTGCAATCGTATGGTGCTGCGTCGACCCTTCAGGAATTTCTCACAGTGAAATCTGATGATGTTCCCGGGCGTTCTCGAATTTACGAAGCGATTGTCAAAGGGGAAAATTTTCTTGAACCTGGACTCCCTGAATCGTTTAATGTGCTCGTCAAAGAGCTTCAGAGCCTTGGATTAGATATTGATCTTATGAAGCTCCCTGAATAATCGAGTCGAACGGAGGGGACACGGTGGAAACGGTAGCCACACTATTTGATAACAAGCCACGGGATACAATTTCCTTCGACGCCTTACGTATTAGTATCGCCTCGGCTGATAAGATTCGGTCGTGGTCATACGGCGAAGTCAAGAAACCAGAAACGATTAACTATCGTTCCTTTAAGCCTGAGAAAGACGGGCTTTTCTGCGCAAAAATATTTGGGCCGACCAAAGATTGGGAGTGTAATTGCGGTAAGTACAAACGCATGAAACATCGCGGGATCGTCTGCGATAAGTGCGGTGTTGAAGTTATCCAATCTAAAGTCAGACGCGAAAGAATGGGCCATATCGAGTTGGCGGCGCCCGTCGCTCACATCTGGTTTCTCAAGGGATTACCGAGCCGAATAGGAACGTTGTTGGACATTAGCCTGAAGGTTTTGGAACGCATCCTCTACTTCGAAAGCTATGTTGTTCTCGATCCCGGTGATGTTCCGTTGAAGAGAGCTGAGGTGCTGACGGAAGAACGATACGGCGAATTAGTGCAGGAATACGGAGATGCGTTCAGAGTCGGCATTGGCGCGGAGGCGATCCGTGAAATGCTCGAGCAACTCGACATCAATTCGCTCTGGGCGGAATTACAAGAAAAGTCGCGTGGGCAGGTGTCGAATGCTGGGAGGAAGAAATACATCAAGCGACTCAAGGTCGTTGAGGCCTTCCGGCGTTCCGGTAATCGACCTGACTCGATGATTCTTTCCGTGATTCCTGTCTTGCCTCCCGAGTTGCGTCCGCTTGTTCCTTTGGATGGGGGGAGATTTGCGACCTCTGATCTGAACGATCTGTATCGACGGGTGATCAACCGGAATAATCGTTTGAAGCGACTCCTCGAGCTTCGGGCCCCAGGCGTCATTATTCGCAACGAGATGCGGATGCTCCAGGAAGCCGTTGATGCGCTTTTTGACAATGGACGACGTGGCCGGGCGATTCGAGGCGCAAACAAACGCGAACTGAAGTCGTTAAGCGACATGCTCAAGGGAAAACAAGGACGGTTTCGTCAGAATTTGCTTGGAAAGCGTGTCGATTACTCTGGACGGTCAGTCATCGTGGTCGGGCCAGAACTCAAGCTCAATCAATGTGGTTTGCCGAAGAAGATGGCGTTGGAGTTGTTCAAGCCGTTTGTGTTGCATAAGCTGGAGGAGCGGGGCGCAGCGACCACGATCAAGAGCGCGAAGCGTCTGGCAGAACAGGGCACGGCGGAAGTGTGGGATGTGCTCGACGAAGTCATTCGTGAACACCCCGTCATGCTCAATCGCGCGCCGACATTGCATCGTCTCGGTCTGCAAGCCTTTGATCCTGTCCTGGTCGAGGGAAAAGCGATCAAATTGCATCCGCTCGTGTGTGCCGCGTTCAATGCCGATTTTGATGGCGATCAAATGGCGGTGCACGTTCCCCTCTCTATCGAAGCACAAATTGAATGCCGTGTTCTTATGCTTGCCGTGCACAACATCCTTTCCCCCGCAAACGGACGGCCTATAGCAGTTCCCTCACAAGATATGGTGTTGGGGTGTTATTGGCTTACCAAAGAGGCCCCTGGAGCATATGGTGAAGGAAAGGTATTTTCCTGTCCGGAAGAAGTGCGCATCGCGTATGACGCAGAGCAAATCGCACTTCACGCGCGCATCAGAGTCAGAATCAATAGTGCAATGGTCGATACGACTGTTGGACGCGTCATTCTTGGAGAGATTCTTCCACCGGGTATTCCCTTCTCTGCGGCAAATGCTCTCATGACAAAGAAGGCCGTTGGAGGGTTGATTGACCTGTGTTATCGGAAAGTTCCGCTGAAGGATACGGTGGTTCTACTGGATAAGATTAAGGAGCTTGGCTTTTCTTACGCGACCAAGGCTGCCATTTCTATTTGCATCGGAGACATGCTGATCCCTACAAAAAAGAAGGCGCTTATCGAGCAGGCCGAGCGTGACGTTTTGGAGATTCAGAATCAATATGCTGAAGGCTTGATTACGAATGGTGAGCGCTATAACAAGGTTATTGACATTTGGGCGCATGTCACTGAATTGGTCGCGAGCGAAATGCAGGTTGAGTTGGAAGCCAGCATAACCGGTCAACAACGAGGTGTCTTTAACCCGATCCATATGATGACCGATTCCGGAGCAAGGGGAAGTGGCCAACAGATTCGCCAGCTTGGCGGAATGCGCGGACTGATGGCGAAGCCATCTGGCGAAATCATCGAAACCCCTATTACCGCCAATTTTCGTGAAGGACTTTCTGTTCTCCAATATTTTATCTCAACCCATGGGGCGAGAAAGGGATTGGCCGATACCGCGCTCAAGACCGCAAATTCCGGGTATCTGACTCGGCGTCTCGTCGATGTGTCACAAGACGTCATCATTAGCATGGACGATTGTCAGACGATCGATAGTATCCAGGTTTCCTCAAACATCGAAGGCGGAGAAATTATCCAACCGCTTGAGGATCGCATCCTCGGGCGGATGGCCGCAGAGGATATTCGAGATCCTCTCACTGGGGAGATTATTGTCCAAGTGGGTGACGAGATTGACGAACCAAGCGTTAAAGCCATTACAGATGCTGGCATTGATCAGGTGAAAATTCGATCTGTTCTGACTTGTCAGTCACGTCGTGGCGTGTGTAAGAAGTGTTATGGACGGGATCTTGCACGTGGCCATCTCGTGGAGATGGGAGAACCGGTGGGGGTCATTGCCGCCCAGTCGATTGGAGAACCGGGAACGCAGCTCACTATGCGGACCTTCCATATTGGAGGTACGGCAAGCCGGGTTGTAGAGAAAACTGTCTTGGAAGCGAAAGGAACGGGAACCCTTAAACACCTTAATCTGAAGACGGTGAAGAATCAGGCAGGTGACTGGGTTGTCATGAACCGAAATGCAAAAATCGCGGTTTGCGATGATAAGGGTCGTGAAAAGGAAAAATATCCGGTCATCTATGGTGCCAAGATCAAGATTGATGAAGGTGGCGCTGTTCATGCGGGTCAGAAGCTCGTCGAGTGGGATCCGTATTCTATGCTCATCCTCACCGAGGTTGGTGGCAAGATTGCGTTCGGGGATCTCATCGAAGGTGTTACGATGAAAGAAGTGCTTGATGATGTTACGGGCCTTTCTCGAAAGCTTGTTCTTGACATTCCTGGAGCGGTGTATCGTCCAAGAATCTCGATTAAGGACGACTCAAACAAGACCGCGAAGCTGCCGAACACCTCATCGCAAGCACGCTATCCGTTGCCCTCTGGAGCCCATATTCTCGTTGAAAAGGGACAGACGGTACATGCCGGGGATGCACTGGTGAAGATTCCTCGCGAGACTACGAAAACAAAAGATATCACTGGCGGGTTGCCTCGTGTTGCGGAATTATTTGAAGC
>JAJDBL010000241.1 GCA_029261375.1 Nitrospirales bacterium | reverse complement strand
ATATTCCGAATTCCTAGTTTCACCGACAGTTCCATCTTCCTTTCTCCGTACGTATGAAGTGAATGATAGACGGCTGAGCAACCCTGCCGCTCCGTCCGATCCTAAGATTCTCCCGTTTGCATGATTGAGTACGGCGATCGGATTAGCTTTTTTGTTCTCGCCGAGCTCGGCGTCCGACACGAATATGGTCTCAGTTCCGGGCATCGTGTTGGAAGAGCATCCACAACCTATACATGACCTGGCAGATTGAAATCAGGTCCGAATTAGAAACTGAGACATTCGCCACCCCTTCTGACATTGCATAAAGGAGTGGCGAGTGCCGAACTTCAGCCGGCAGAGGCTGGTAGGTCTCGCTAGCGCGAGAGAACTACTCTTTGCAGCGAAGGTGGTCGCATTCCCAGCCTTCGACAACGTGCCCTGCCTTGGCACCAAGAATCACGTCGAACTTGGTGCATAGGGGGATCGATATGTCGGCCTTCTTGGAATAGAGCACGACGACGGTTCCTCCTCCACCTGGTGCCAACGCGATTGGTTCCAGGTCCTTGGGAAACCGTGCGCGAAGCCAGTCGCCAGATCCATCGACATGAATCTGGGCTCGCGCCGTTTCAAGAATATCCGTAGACGTCTCACCCTGTGCCAGACCGACCAGCTGCGGAACCGCGACCATCACAGAGCAGGTGACCAAAACCATGGCCAATGCGAATATGCCATGTGGTTGGTGGTTCTCTTCTCTCATGGCTTCGCAGCTCTGAGCACCGGATAATATTGCATGAACACCCAATCATGCTCTGCAAATCCCTGGTGGCAGAGATTGCATGATTCGGTCTTGAACGGTTGGACTTTGGATTTCAGCGTTGCCGTCGCCGAGGGTGGCGCAGCGCTGTAGCTGAAATAGGCCCAATGTCCCGGCTCCTTCGCGTAGCGTTTGGTGTCCTTCACCGTTGCCTCGAGGCCGATGTAGTCACCCATGAAATAGCCTTTTCCACTCGAGGCTTCCTTCGATCCGATACTAATGAGTTCCTTCACCAAGATGGTCCCATCTCGAAACTCCCCGGTCTTCTTGAAGTGGGCAAAGCTGTCCGGGTCGATGTAGACAGAGTGAAATTCGGGAAAGGGTGCCTTCCCATCATTCAACTCGTTTGGGGTGACGGGGGTTCCCACATAGACCCACTCTCGATAGCCCTCTGGTCTGATGAGGTTTCCATCCGCATCAAACTTTGCCCAGGACTCACCTGATCCTGCAACTGATGATGGCGGACTGAGTAGAAGCACCATCCCCACAACAAGGGCGCCGACGACGAGTGATACGACGCCCCATCCTCCTGTTTGCCTTGATAGTTTCATGTTCCCCCCTTTATAAGAAGTAAATGTGAAATCCTCCGACAGGAAATTGTTATTTATCATACACTTGGAGTGGTGAGATAGATATGCACAAAAAATTATGAGGCGATATGCCTCACATTTTCTTCCATTGTTTTTTATGGTCATGTCGTGCTCGTCAAGTACGAGGCTGCTCAACAGATTTATGTAGCTCGATTGGTCCCGTAGACGCTGTGTTCAACCGGAGTACAAATCAATTAATATTTCTAACTCATTGATTTAAATGTTGTTTCATACGTATCGTGAGCGGCTAACCTGGAGTGATCATCGGTTCGCAGCGAAAATTCGTTGCCGCTGAAACGAGAAAGGTCTAAAGTGAAGCGCCATACGAATTGATCGGCATCACACGCGACATTTTGCCCTGCCCAAGCTGATCTAGGACGAATCGATGCTCGACGGTTATACAGGCTACGAGGAACTATTCCGGAGCGCGCGGCGTGCCGTACATCGGGCGGTGCGCGAGAGTGATCGAGCGCCGGTGATCATCAAGTCTTTGCTGGTGGACATTGCCACTGAAGAGGACGTAGTGGCCATCAAGCATGAATTCGATATTCTGTCAGGTCTCTCTGTGGACGGCGTGCCCAAGGCCTATGGGCTTGTGTCGCATGCGCATGCGTTTGATCTGATCATTGAGGATCGAGGCGGCTCGACGCTCGCCGAGTATATTCGCGCTACACCGTTTGACCTTGGGGCAAGGCTACACAGAGCCATCGGCCTCGCGACAGTGCTGGAGGCGGTGCATCGCCAGCATGTCGTGCACCGAGACATCAATCCTGCCAATGTGCTGGTCGACTCGGCTGGCACGGTGACGCTCATAGACTTCAACATCTCGATGCGGCAGGCCGAAGACCACTTGCCCGTGTCCCATCCCAGCAAACTCGAAGGCACTCTCGCCTATATTTCACCTGAGCAGACCGGCCGGATGAACAGACCCGTCGACTACAGGAGCGACTTTTACTCGCTTGGTGTGACGCTGTTCGAGCTATTCAGTGGCATCCGCCCGTTTCAAGCCATCAATCCATTGGACTTGGTCTACCATCACATTGCTGTTCCGCCACCCCTACTGCGAGAGAAGCGTCAAGATGTGCCGCACTCGTTCGGGGCGGTCATTAGCAAACTGATAGAGAAGGCGCCGGAGGATCGGTACCAGAGCGCGTCGGGCATCGTACACGACCTTCGTTTATGTCAAGAGCATCTCCAGGGAGATTCGGAAGAATTTTTCCCGGGGCGGCACGATGTCAGGGATTGGTTCTCCATTCCCCAAAAGCTGTACGGGAGGGAGGATACGCTGCAGACATTGATGAGTGCCTTTGACCGTGCCGGCCGAGGTGGCGTCGAATTCGCACTCGTCTCTGGCTACTCTGGGATCGGAAAATCTGCACTCGTCCACGCCGTGCACGCTCCAGTCACTGAACGCCACGGCTACTTTGTGTCGGGAAAGTTCGACCAACTGCGGTTGACCGTCCCATATAGCGCCTTCGTTTCTACCCTCAGCGAACTCATACGACAGTTGCTCACCGAATCGGACGATGCCCTTCTCGTCTGGAAGGACAAGCTCACTGAAGCGCTCGATGGCAACGGCCAGTTAGTAGTTGATTTGATCCCCGAGGTTGTCCATGTGATTGGGCCTCAGCCGCCCAGCCCCGAGTTGGATGTCGCTGCGAGCCGGAACCGCTTCAAGCTCGTGTTCCAGAATTTCATACGCGTGTTCTGTCAGCTAGAGCATCCATTGGTCATTTTCCTCGACGATTTACAGTGGGTTGATCCAGCCTCGCTCGCACTCATTGATACGATTTTGACCGATGACGCCATCCAGCACCTTTTACTGATTGGGGCGTATCGAGATAACGAGGTTGATGTGTCACACCCGCTCATGACCGCAGTGAGTGCGCTGTCATCTGAAGAGCGTGTCCGTGTGAGTCAGCTCGCGGTCGGTCCCCTTTCTCCTGAATCCGTTACGCAATTGCTGTCGGATACGTTGCATGGTGATGGTGAGTACGTCGAGCAGTTGCAGCAGTTACTCCTGGACAAGACTGCCGGAAATCCATTTTTTCTTAGTCAACTTCTGACAAGGCTACATGGGAAGGGAACGCTGAGGTTCGACTATTCGGCGAATCGGTGGAACTGCGACATCGAACAGCTGAAGGCGATGAACATTACGAGCAACGTGGCCGATCTCATGGTGAGTCGCTTGGAAGACTTGCCGCACGCAACGCTTGAAGTGGTGAAACTGGCGGCATGCATCGGCAGTCGTTTCGATCTTGCGACACTTGATTTGATAGTCACCAATCAGAAGAAGAACGCGTTTGATGAGATACATCCGGCCATAGAAGCGGGACTGGTTGTTCACCATCGCGATGCGTCCAGAAAACAGACCCATCCCGAAGTGCCTCCCGAGAGCACAATCCTGCGCTTTGCACATGATCGTGTGCAACAGGCGGCGTATGCCATGCTTAGCGAGCAGACGAGACAGGAGGTGCACCGCCAGATCGGCGTACAACTCCAGTCTGGTATTCCGGATACCACGACATCCGAGCGCCTATTCGAAATCGTAGACCACCTCAACATTGGAGCCGGCCTGCTCGAAGACGACGCCGGCAAGAAGGAACTCGCGACGCTCAACCTGGAAGCCGCTGGTCGAGCCGTCTCTGCCACCGCATATGTGGCCGCACGCGACTACGCGGTCGCCGGTCTGAGTTTGCTCCCCAATGATAGTTGGCAGACAGAGTACGAGCTCGCCCGTGATCTTCACCGAGTACGGGTGGATGCTGAATATCTGCGAGGTGACCTTGAGGTATCTCAGCAGTTGATCGGCACTATGCGCTCGAAGTTGAGAACACCGCTGGAGCAAGCGGAGGTCCTGAGTGCCCTGGTCGTCCAGCAGACCTTGAGTGGGAATTACAGTGAAGCTATCGCGACGTGCCGCGAGGCACTGGAGAAGTTGGGTATCACGATGCCAACTGGAGACATGGAAGTGGCGCTTCGTGAAGAATTAGAACGCTACCCGGCTGCGCTGAACGAACGCGATCCACAATCGCTGATCGAGTCGCCAGCGGTGACGTCACGCGATATGGAGATTGCGTTTCGGCTGTTAGGGAACCTCCTTCCACTGGGCTATATCGCGGATCCTGGATTGTCCCGTGTTGCCACTGCACGACTCGTCAATCTTTCGCTGACCCATGGGCATACCCCTGATTCCGCAATTGGGTATGCGTTCTTGGGCTTACTGCATAGTGCCGTGCTCCACAACTACCAGGACGCCTATAGCTACGGCCAACTGGCCATGGCGCTCAGCGAGAAATATGCGAATGCGACACAGCTGTGTAGAACCACGCACATGTTCTGTACCTCCATCAATCATTGGACTCAACACCTGCGAGAGTTTGACGCGTTCAACCGTCGTGGTTTTCAAGCAGGGCTGCAGTCCGGTGAACTCCAGTTTGCCGGCTATCACCGTTACAACAGGTCATTGTGCCTGTTTCACCTCGGTACCCACCTGAAGGATCTTGTGCCCGAGCTGGAGGAGATGATCCGATTCGGCCGGAAGACCCGCAATCAACATGGGACCGATCCTTCGATAGCCGTGATGCGTGCCACCCTAGACTTGGCTGGAAAGACACCGGACCCCAGCTCGTTTGTGTTCGAAGGGATAGGCGATCAAGAGTTCATGGACGACCTGGTGTCCCGGAAGGCAGGTCCAGCAATGTGTCACTACAACATCATCAAGAGCCAGGTGTTGTACCTCTATGGTCAAATAGGACAAGCGCAACGTTATTCGGAACAAGCAGAGGCTGACCTGTCGTTCATCTTGGGCCATGTCTCCACCACGATTCACGGGTTCTACGCAGCCCTCATTGCGGCGGCTGTCGCTGAACAACTCAAAGATGGATCCCGCTCCGAATACATCAATCAGATCAAGAAACGACAGCAGCAGCTGCAGCGGTGGGCCGACAGTTGCCCTGAGAATTTTCTGCATAAATCGCTCCTTGTCGCCGCCGAGATTGCGCGACTCGAAGGGGAGGGGTGGAAGGCGGCCGAGCTATATGATCGCGCAATCGAGGAATCCGGTCGCAGTGGATATCTCCAAGAAGAATCCCTCGCGCGTGAACGAGCCGGTCTGTTTTGGCTAGCTCAGAAACGACAGAAGATCGCCGCGGTCTATCTCAGCGAGGCCCATCACGGATATCAACTGTGGGGCGCTACGAGAAAGGCACGCATGCTGGCGGCGGAGCACAGCGGACTCATCGCAGGCGGGTCAAAATCCGCGCGATCAGAGGGTGCCACGTCGATGCCCTTTCTCACGCTCGTTAGTAGTACAGGAACGGCCCTTGATTTTGCCACGGTGATGAAGGCATCACGCACGATATCGAAAGAGGTCGACCTGGACGGACTCGTCAAGAAGCTGATCCGGATTGGAGTTGAGACGGCCGGTGCTCAACGTGGATACCTCCTACTGTCAAAAGAAGGCAGGTTACTGATAGAAGCGTCGAGTACGTTCGATCAAGGTGAGCTGCGGTATCGCCCCTCGATCCAGCTTGATTCAGCGGAGGATGTCCCCGCCAGCATCGTGAACTACGTCGCCCGGACGAAAGAGATATTGGCGATCGCAGAGGCGGTCGAAGACCCCCGCTTTGCAGGGGATGCCGTGATTCGCCGTTCACGACCTCGGTCGGTGCTCTGTGTTCCCATCACGAGCAGGGGAGATACGACCGGAGTCTTGTACCTGGAGCACAATCTTGTCTCCGGCGTGTTTACCTCCGACCGCGTCGAGATCTTACAGAGCCTTGCAGCGCAAGCCGCCATTTCTCTGGAAAACGCGGGCTTGTATGAAGAGCGCAAGACGAACGAAGAGAAGCTTCGTGAAGCATTGGCAGAACTCCAGCGACTGAAGAATCGACTGGAGCAAGAAAACCTGTATTTACAAGAGGAGATCAAAGCTGAACAGGGGTTCGGGGATATCATCGGGCGGAGCGCAGCGCTGCGTGACGTGCTTGGTCAGATCGACATGGTCGCGCCTACGGATGCGAGTGTCCTGATCCTCGGAGAATCTGGGACAGGGAAAGAACTCGTTGCTCATGAGATTCACAAACGGAGTGGACGACAGAGTCGAGCATTGGTTCGAGTGAACTGCGCCTCCATCCCTAGGGAACTCTACGAAAGCGAATTCTTCGGCCACGAGAAGGGCTCGTTCACCGGGGCCATGAAAGACAGGTCTGGACGCTTTGAGGTCGCGGACGGAGGGACACTCTTTCTTGATGAAGTAGGAGAAATCCCGTTGGAACTTCAGAGTAAGCTGTTGCGAGTGCTGCAAGAACAGCAGTATGAACGCGTTGGAGACGATCGGACTCGCCAGGTGGATGTACGGATCATTGCGGCCACCAATCGCGACTTGAAAAAAGAGGTCGAAGCTGGGCGATTCCGGCAGGACCTCTACTATAGGTTGAACGTCTTCCCTATCGAAGTCGTACCGCTTCGTCGTCGGACGGAAGACATTCCGTTATTGGCGGCACACCTAATGGAGATTGCGGCCAAGAGACTGAAAAGTGTTGAGCCACGTCTGACGCAGGGACATGTGTTGGAACTTCAACGGTATGACTGGCCGGGGAATGTGCGTGAGCTACAGAACGTGATCGAGCGGGCCGTCATTACGGCCCGAGGCGGTGTGCTCCGCTTTGACCTCCCCGAACCTGACCAGGCACAGCAACCACTACCGCAAGCTGCCCCAGTTGCGAAGGCAGCCGAAGAGGGTGAGGTGTTTTCAGCGGCAGAGATGGAGCGTCGCGACCGTGAGAACGTGTTGGCGGGCCTACAACGCAGCGATTGGAAAGTCTACGGCGCTGATGGCGCGGCTGAGCTACTTGGGGTCAAACCAACAACGCTGATCTCACGAATGAAGAAACTGGGACTAAAAAAACCGGAGTGACCTAGAGTCGCGCTCACCTTCCCGCGCCTGAGGTACCCCGCCTCGTCAAATAAGAGAAGGGATCGTTTAGAGATCGAGGAAACTCATCGGTCCTGTGTGAGGACGGTGGCCGTGCGGCTGGGTGGCTGAATCCCGAGCTTCTTCTATACGATGTTGAAGTGTCGTGCGCTTCATGCCGAGTCGTTCGCCAGCCTCGCTGGGTTCTGACGGAGATATAACGCTCCTAGAACTGCAACGCTTCGCTTGGGAGTGCTACGCCACCTTCGTCAAAAAGTCCGCGTAAGGCACTTCAGGTCTTGGGCCGATATGGCTGATCACTTCAGCTGCAGCCATGGCGCCGAGGCGGGCGCATTTTTCGCTCCCCATGCCTTCGGTGAAACCATACAGGAATCCGGCGGCAAACTGGTCGCCCGCT
>JAJDBL010000240.1 GCA_029261375.1 Nitrospirales bacterium | reverse complement strand
GCGCTTCTGTTGTGTACGCAAAGTCCCTTTGATCTCGTGGTAATGGATGCCCGAATGCCTGGTATGGACGGGCTAGAAGCCGCAAAACGTATTCAGTCTCGCCAGAAACATATCAGGGTCATTCTGATGAGTGCCTATCGTATAAGCGATGTCGAAGAATCGTGGATTGATCACGGGATTGTCCCGTTTTTTTCGAAACCACTTGATATTCTCGGTTTGTTGGGGCAGGTGTCGCATTTGATGACCTCGTCGGATTTAAACAATGAAAGCAGTCATCGACCTCCACAACTGATCAGGAGTAGCAAAAGCTTCACTGACCAAAACGGAGATCAAGTATGACGGGGTTGACTAGGACTCTTGATCATCGCTGCTTCTGGAGTGATGATCTGTGGTGGTTTTCAGAGGTCACATGAACGAGCCCAATTTTCAGAGAATGATGCCATCACATGTGCGATTTCAACGCGTTCTTGTCGTCGATGATCATAAGGGGCAGCTCGACACTGTTGTCGCGCTGTTAGAGCGAGACGGCTTTGATGTCGTAGGGTGCGCGCGGGCGGATGAAGCTCTAGCGCTGGTGGAGCAGGAAGCGTTTGCCGTTGCTGTGGTAGATCTTAGGCTATCGGATTCAGATGGAGCAAGATTGCTCGAACAGCTTCAGGGTAAGAGCCAGAGCATCCGAGCGATCATTCATACCGGATTTGGATCTTTTGAGTCTGCAAAAGAAGCTGTGAACCTTGGCGTGTTTGCGTATGTTGAGAAATCTGGTGATCCTTTGGAGCTACTGCATCACGTCCATCGCGCATTCAAAGGACATCTCAGTCAGTATGCGGAAGCCCTCGAAGCCGCGGTTGCTGAACGTACCTCACTATTGCAGGCGCGTGAGGAGCGGATCCAATTGCTGCTCGATTCGACAGCGGAGGCGATTTATGGTCTCGATCTCAATGGACGCTGTACATTCTGTAATCCCGCATGTGTTCGGCTATTGGGATACCATGAAAGTGTCGAGTTGTTGGGACAGGACATGTTGGGGCTGATGCATCGCATGCGTCGCAACAGTGCGTCACCTTCTTCAGATATGTTGGGGTTGGATGACGTAATTCGTCAGGGCAAGAAAGCGCATGTAGAGAATGAGATCCTATGGCGATCCGATGGGTCGAGTTTTCCGGCCGAATGTTGGGCCGTTCCCATGTATAGGCATGATATCCGTGTGGGAGTTGTCGTGACGTTCGTGGACATCACGGAACGTAAGCAGTCTGAGGATCTGTTAAGAAAAGCGAATGCTCGACTGCGGGATCTGACACGCGAACTGGAAGAAACCAAGGAGCAAGAGCGAAAGTACATTGCTCGAGAATTACACGATGAATTTGGGCAAATCTTAACTGGTTTGAAGTTCGACTCGACCTGGGTGCTCCGAAAGTTGCAGAAGCAAGGCAGTGTTGCACCGTTGTATGATCTAGAGGAACGAGTGAGGGGAATGAATGAATTGCTTGACCAGGCTATTCAGTCGGTTCAGAGAATGGCGACGTCATTGCGTCCTGCCGTCTTGGATGCGCTGGGCCTGGTGGATGCACTGGAATGGCAGGTGCGGGATTTTCGCCGACGCAGCGGTTTACGATGTGACTTGAGTATCAGTCCTGAGACAGTACAATTGGAGATTCCTTCGGACGCCTCCACCGCACTCTTTCGTATCATCCAGGAGGTGCTCACCAATGTATTACGTCATGCCAATGCCAAGGATGTCTCGATTCGCTTATATGTTGACGGGGAGGCGCTCTTCCTTGAAATACAAGATACAGGTATTGGGATTACTGAGGAGAACCTCGCCGGGGTCACCTCATATGGAATCCGAGGTATGGAGGAGCGAGTATCATTGTTAGGTGGAGAGTTCTATGTCTCGGGATTTCCGGAAAAAGGAACTACTGTGCAGGTGACGATTCCTATCATGAGAAGCGTCTCTCAGTCGTACGCACCTCAGGTTTAGTCCCACTGGTTCATATGGTTTCCACATCTACAATGAGATATCCCACGGACTGATATGTCTACGAAACCCGACAGCTTACGGGTATTGATTTGTGATGACCATGCGGTGGTTCGGAGAGGACTCTCCCAGGTTGTTGCTGAAGAATTCGTGGACGTGGTGATTACGGAAGCCGCAACCGGTCAAGCGTCGATCGATGCGGTTATGGCAAAGAATTTTGATGTTGCCATTATGGATCTCGAATTTCCGGATAAACCAGGCCTTGATGTACTCAAGGAAGTGAAACGTATTCGTCCGGCTTTGCTGGTGGTGGTGTTAAGCATCTACCCAGAAGAGCAGTTTGCGATCCGGACGTTGAAAGCTGGGGCCTCTGCGTATCTCACTAAGGAGTCAGCCCCCGAGGAACTCGTCGTGGCACTTCGCAAGGTGTTTGCGGGAGGGCAGTACGTCAGTGCTCGTCTGGCTGAGTATTTGGTGGGAACGGTGACCAACCGTACCGACGTTTTGCCACATGAGAACCTAACTGACCGGGAGCTGGAGGTGCTTTGCCTGCTCGGACGCGGGGAATCCGTCGCAAGGGCTGCGGATGCGCTGGTGCTCAGCTCTAAAACTGTGAGTAGCCATCGCGCGCATATTCTGGAAAAGTTAAATCTCAAAACCAATGCGGAACTGATTCATTACACCGTGAGTCACCGGTTGTTTCACTAAACCGCTGAGTTGGTGCTTCCTCCACTGGGTGCTTCTTTCTTCATACCAAGCTCGTCTGGTTTCAAATGCGCGAAACGATGGGTTCGTTCGCGTTATTAGGCATCACGTCTTTCCAGTTTTCTTCTCCTGGACAATAGCTGAGGGTCTATCAGCCATTGTCTGATAGACCCTCAGCAAACCGCCTATATCAAAATCATCCTTCTCCCGATTCCCATATCTCCACAAGACCGGCATGATTAGGCCGTCAACAAGTTGATCGCGTGGCCAGGATGGTCGCGATGGGGATTGGGATAAGGAGGTCCAGCGGTATGACAGGAGGATGTGGAGTGAGCGTCGTGGATGAGCCAGCAACCCTTCCGATGGGTATCGTTGCGAGTCAAACGGATGCAGATACTGCTTGTCTTCCTAAGGTGGTGTCGCTCGCTGATCTTCTAGTGAGCTACTTTATAGATTTGAACGTTGATTCGGTATTTGGTGTTCCGGGAGGTGCGATTGAGCCGGTCTATAACGCCCTCGCAAAATTCGGTCGCGCCGGCTTGATACGTCCGGTTGTGGCGCGTCACGAGTGTGGTGCCGCCTTCATGGCGGAGGGGTATGCGCGAGAGACGGGTCGTTTGGGTGTCGTCTGTTCGACGACAGGGCCGGGCGTCACAAATTTGATTACTGGCGTCGCGAATGCATTTCAAAATGAGATTCCGATGCTCGTCATTACGCCACAGACGCCGTTGCACACATTTGGGCGAGGGGCGTTGCAGGAATCGTCGTGTACTGGTGTCAACACCGTCGGTATGTTGCAGCATTGCACGCGTTACAACACGTTTGTTTCGCACGCCAACCAGTTCGAGGTAAAGCTTGTTGCCGCCATACGATCTGCATTTCATCCGATTCCCGGTCCTGTTCACTTAAGTATTCCCTTGGATATTCTGCGGGGGCCGTCGCCTGTTCCTAGGTCGAACTATGACGTGCGTCGTGTGTCCACGGAACGTAGCTTGTATGACGAGGATGCAGTCGCACAGCTGCACACCAAGATCTTGTCTGCTTCGAAAGTCGCGTTTCTGCTTGGGCCGCATTGCGCATCCTTTATTCCTGTTATTGTTCCATTCGCGGAACGACTCAATGCGCCGATCATCACGACCCCACATGGGAAAGGAATCATCAATTCTCGGCATCCACTGTATTGCGGGGTGTTCGGGTTTGCTGGGCACGAGACTGCCCATCACACGCTACTCGATGATGATGTCGATTTCATCCTCGCAGTCGGAACGGGGTTAGGTGAGTGGCAGAGCAATGCGTGGGAAGAGGCCATCATGTCGACTCCGAGGTTCATCCATATCGACAGCAATGTGGAGCATTTTCTTCAGACGCCTCATGCGCAACTTCATGTCGCAGGGCATATTGGAAGGGTGTTTGGGCGGTTGACGGAATTGCTGGATCAAGATGTCCCGCACAATTCCTGGAAAGATTACTATCAGAGTATCGCTTCCGACTCTCGGAATGGCCACGGTGATGGAGTGAATCGTCAGTATGCCGATGCCGAGTCCATTCGCCTCAGCCCAGAAGATCGCGCTAAGACACGTGATATCTCGACTCCAATCAAGCCGCAGTGGCTTATGAG
>JAJDBL010000239.1 GCA_029261375.1 Nitrospirales bacterium | reverse complement strand
GGGAGACCGCCAAAGAATATGGGCTCTACTCCAAAATCACGGGTGGACAACGTATCGACCTCTTCGGCGCACAGATGCAAGACCTGCCTGATATCTGGGAGAAACTCGTTGATGCGGGCTTCGAGAGCGGCCACGCCTATGGGAAAGCCCTACGGACAATCAAAAGTTGTGTTGGAACCAGTTGGTGTCGGTACGGCGTGCAAGATTCGGTTGCGTTCGCTGTCAAGCTGGAGAACCGATATAAGGGTGTGCGCGCACCTCACAAAATCAAGAGTGCTGTCTCAGGGTGCATTCGCGAATGCGCGGAAGCCCAAAGCAAAGACTTTGGACTCGTGGCAACCGAAAATGGCTATAACCTCTACGTCGCGGGGAACGGTGGCGCCAAGCCGCGACACGCAGAGTTGTTAGCCACCGACATCGACGAAGACACCGCGATCAGATATATCGATCGGTTCTTGATGTACTACATCATGACAGCGGACAAGCTCACGCGAACCGCAGTCTGGATCGATAAGCTTGAGGGCGGGATCGAGCATCTCAAAGATGTCATCATCGAAGACAAACTTGGCATTTGCATCGAGTTGGAAACACGCATGCAATACTTGGTTGATTCCTATAAATGCGAATGGACGGAAACCGTTAACGATCCTGAAAAACGGAAGCTCTTTCGTCAGTTCGTCAATACTGAGGAAACCGAACCCATCATTGCAATCATTTCGGAACGCGGTCAGCAGCGTCCCGCAGATTGGCCGAGCGAGTCGATCTCCATTGAACAGTTTCACACGCTGAAAGCACGATCGCTTCCCATCGAAAAATCATCAGAACCTTCATGGGTTAAAGTCGGCACCGTGGCTGATTTTCCCAACGATGGCGGCGCAACCATTAAGTACGGAGATGTTCAGATCGCCGTCTTTAATTTTTCCAGCCGGGGCGAATGGTATGCGTCTCAAAACATGTGTCCCCATAAAAAGGCGTTTGTGTTGTCCCGTGGAATTATTGGGGATATCGAGGGCACCCCAAAGGTTGCCTGTCCACTACATAAGAAAAACTTCTCGCTGAAATCGGGGGAATGTCTTGGCGGCGGTGATTACTCAGTGGAAGTATTTCCCGTCAAGTTGGAGGGCGAGGACGTCTACGTATCCCTCCCTGCGCATGAGGTCCTCGCCCCTCTCCTCGCAACGGAAATTGGATGCAGTATGGCGACATCGTGTACTGCAAGTCCCGAGCTCATCAAAGCATGATGTAATGCGCCTACGCGATCACACGCTGTCATCTCGAACCGTAGGGAGTGATCTTAGTCGTTAGAGTCTGGCGTCGGGATTTTTCCCGTTGATCCCGATAACTAATAGCTAGGAATTCTACAAGGTGGAGTTGAAGGAGCACACCCTACCTTGATATGATGGCGGACTTGGAATTTAATCGATGAATACTTTGTATGAAAAGCTTCTAGATCTCTCGCCCTGGATCACCATTGTGCTTCCCTCAGCCGCGGTGATCGGTATCTGCTTCGTGAACCTCGCCCTGCTCAAACTTATCATCCCTGCCACCCTCGCATGCTTGTTCGTGCTGATAGCCTATTCCCTCTTTCGATAGAACATCGACAGTTTCTCATTCTCAGCCAAAGCTCATTCGTCACTCAGCGGTGGTCGGATCGATGGTGGCCTTGACCTCAGAAACGCGGTTTGCTGGAAACTCCCCTTGTCGCGCATGCGCCCGAACTGTTTCTTCATCCGGCGCGATGTATACACAATAGACCTTATCGTCTGTGACATAACTCTGAACCCATTGAATCTGTGGGCCCATACCTGTAAGAACACCGCACGATTTCTTCGAAATAGCCTGTAGGTCCTGAGGCGACAGCTTTCCTGCCCCTGGAATTTCTCTTTCAATCACGAACTTAGGCATTAATCGTTCCTCCTTTGTTAACTGAATCTACTTTGACTTCTCGTGCGTGTTAGTTTCTGCCGG
Source organism: Nitrospirales bacterium (assembly GCA_029261375.1). Classification (GTDB taxonomy): domain Bacteria; phylum Nitrospirota; class Nitrospiria; order Nitrospirales; family UBA2166; genus UBA2166. The sequence continues at coordinate 4,752 of JAJDBL010000239.1, read as the reverse complement.
CGAGCACACCGCCGTCAACATCCCAAATCGCGCCAGTCACCCAGCTCGCATCATCACTCAGCAAAAAGTCGATCGTTTTGGCCACATCGTCAGCCGTACCAATCCGTCCGATAGGATGAAAATCATCAAACGTGGCAAGCGTGGCATCGATGTCATTTGGAGCAATGAACGCCTCATAGATTGGCGTCTTCACCACCGCAGGCGACACCGCGTTTACCCGAATGTTGTGTTTAGCCAATTCCATCGCCATGTGTTGTGTCAGCGCATGCAAGCCGGCTTTGGCCATTGAATACGCGGATGAAGGGGTGGCTTTCACCGCTTGTTTTCCCCACATCGAACCAATATGCACGATCGAGCCGCCACCATTCGCGACCATGTTTTGTGCCACCGCCTGGGAGATAAAAAAGATTGCACGGTTCAAGTCCGCATAGATGTCGAAATCTTTGTGCGCGTGTGCAAGGAACGGGGTTGGATTGAAATAGCCTGCTGCATTCACCAGATACGTGATCTGACGGTCGTGGTTTGCAGCAAATTCAACAACGCGTTGCACGTCGCCGGCCTCGTAGAGGTTGGCTTGAAGCGTTTCAATATTTCCTAGACTGGAGAGATCACGCTTCGCAGCTTCCAGCTTGCTAGCAGTCCTGCCAACGATGACCGTACCAATACCGCGCTTGAGCAACCGCTTGGCGGTCGCGAAACCCATGCCACTCGACCCACCCACGATCATCGCTAACGATTGAGTTTTGTTGCCCATGTGAATACCTCCACAAATGTGAAATCAAAGTCTAGATGCATCATAGGGAGGTGTGCCTCATGTTGAAAAGTACGTACAATGCGGTACCGTAGATACTTTGTGGTACATCTCGATGAAAAATCAGGAGAAAATATACTCAAGAAAATCAGCGCCTGAGCGCAGCGCGCGGATGGTTGAAGCTATTTTTCGCTGTAAATGGTCTCTGACCGTCTACCAACTCTTAGCAAACGGCATCAATCGGCCAGGCGCGATGGTGCGCAACGTCGAAGGTTTGACAACGAAGGTACTCAACGACTGCCTACGCAAGAACATTGAATTCGGCATCATCGAGCGTATTGCATACAGCGAAGTCCCACCGAGAGTCGAGTACGTGCTCACAACATTCGGGGCAAAGTTCATCCGTGTTCTCGACGAACTAGAAACGCTTCAGAGCGAGATTGATCATGACATGTAAACGTGTCACCTCAGGAACAAAAATACCAGCGACAATGAGATACGCCACACTAAGACTGTGTGACTCTAAACCTACGCTCTTTCTCCGATAACACTCAAAGCTCTCTTGCCGTGGTAAAAAAGAAGTCTAGGGGTGTGGCAAGCCTAGAAAAAGAACAAGTCCTCGTCCGTACAAATTGGTTGAAGGTCTTCAAGGGTTTGATCAGTGATCACGGGGTTGCCGAACGTAATCAATTCGTCTCGATCTCCATCCGAATCGGCATCACTGAGATCCTGACGGGTAAACACAAGAGTCGAATTCTCAATCCGAGCTGTCACTTCAAAAGAGCCTACGATTGATGTAAAGCCTTGTGCCTCGAAGAAATAACGATCGTCGCCGAGAGATGTAAAGGTTCCAGTCAACTCCATGAGATAACAATTGACGCCCTGGTCAAAAGAATCCCCGAGAAAATCATAGTCGGTTGCCACTCCAGTTTCACTAATATGGGTGACAAAAATATCCCTCGCGTTCTCTGAGGCATTGTAGAGACCTGCCAGAGGGAAACCGGTTGCATTGGTACCTCCACCACTGCTGCCGCTATTGTCACCACTCCCGCTGCTACTACTGTCACTTCCTCCACATCCCACGAGTGCTGCAGCAGCGAACACGATCACGTACAACACGAAATAGGCACGATACCGTTTCATAATTCCCTCCTCACATGTTCACATTCGTTCAGACGTTTGCTGCGCAATCCTACCACGATCTTACCGCAATCATAGACCAACGGTCAGAGTTCGAACGACCCGGCTTACGCGGGCGGTAAACGCATTGCGTGTGCAAGATGAACAGGTGTTGGTGATTTCAAAATTAGTGAGGAGAGACACCGACCATCGAGTCTTCGGCCAAGCCCGTGTCTCGAGCCAGTTGTTCGAAGCCTCGGTTTTTGAGGAACAACGATCCTGGCATGGTGGTGGGAGTGACGACGGAATAGAACAACGCACGACCGATGAGTTCCCCTGTCAGCGCGGCAGGGAACAGAAAGAGAATGATCCAGGGCACGATGATTCCAATAGTGTGAGTGACGCCGGGTGATCCATCCGCAAATGAGGTCACGGCTAGGACCGTTGCTAGCATGACTGCACTGACACTCATCGTGAGATACGAGAGCATGTTTTGCATCTGCTGAAACCGGCTGAATTTTCCGAACAACCGTTCATGCGAAGCCGCCAACTCCCCTTGCACATGAAGCGTCGCTTCGGCATGCGTGGTCATTGGACCAAACGGTTGAATCCGCTTATGACGTACCTTTGGTGGTGAAATGAGATCTCGAACATGTCGATGTTGAGAGTTCGTTTGAATCACTTGTGTCGTCAACGCAACGGACGTGAATGCTGCAAGGACGATCATTGGAATCTCGGTCAACAGTCCGAGCGTCGCCGCGACAAGGTACGGACCAAGCACGAAGGCCGAGGCATAGAAGGAGACCCAGGTATGCGGGTGATTCCAGAATGGTCTCGCTGGAATCATGTAAATCTTCGACATGGTGAAGATGCTGGCAAACCCGCACATGGCCACGATCGAACCCAAACCCCACTGTAGCCACGGACCTGAGAATCCACTGACGATCAGTACCGTAAACGCGGACAATCCCCCAAAGAACAACCCCATCGCAAGAATCTCACGGCTCACCCAGGAATACCGAAGATTGTTTAACGATCGGTAGCATCTCCACGGTTTTCCAAGATGCGCGGTTGAAATCCCAAGACCTACGGCAAGCAACGCCGTGATGCCAATGAGGATCGCCTGTGTGGGAACCTGCAGGCTGCGCTCTATTCCGAGACTCGCTGTCAGCAGGGGTAAGATCCCGAGCGACAAAAAGGTGCCGACAACACATTGAGCGAGCAGGGTGAACAGCACGAGGGAGGTTTCGTGGCCGTGTAATGAAGACCAAGGTTCCTGCTCGCTCGTTGTGCTGCCGAGATTTTCTACTCGACTTGCGGGGTTCAGCTTCCCAACGGACTGGTACGGAAGATTGTCCTCGTTGCACGAGGTCTGCCCACTCGAGGACGCTGCAGACTGATACTGTATCAGCTCGCAATCGGTACGTTTTAGCGTCGTTGGAAGCGAGCGGCTTTGATCGAAACGTACGTTAGGTTTGCTGATTGATGGATCTGGGAATCCAGCGATCTGGGTCAATGCTGCGGGGTTACTCTGCTCGTATGTGGCTATCTCGCCAAATTCTAGTGCATGTCCCAAACAAGCATCAACACACGCGGGTTGGAGGCCTATCTCCAAACGATCGACACACATATTGCATTTGCTAACTGAGCCGGTTTCTGGATTAAAGGCTGGAGCTTCATAGGGGCAGACCCATGTGCAATAGCGGCAACCAAAGCAAATGTCACTGTCGACGATAACGGCGCCGGTATCCTCGTACTTTACATAAGCGCCTGTCGGACATCCCTTCAGGCAGACGGGATCATCACAATGATTACAGGCCATCGAGATATTGACCCGGGTGTGGTCAGGATAGGTCCCACCCTCAAGGTAGCCGACCTTTCTCCAGGCGATATCGGCCGGCAAACCGTTCTTTTCGCTACAGGCGGCTTCACACGAGTGGCATCCGATGCAGTTGTCCGCTCGAAAAATGAACCCGAGCTGATTGGTGGCTTTGAATTCGTCCATTGCACCAACATTGTTCTGACATGGAGAATTTGAATTCCCACCGGCCATCCCAGCTTCGCTTTCTGTTACCGGAAAGGTCTCGATACCAACACCGAATTCAACATTTGAAGGAATCACGTCGACGATGCTTTCTCTATCTTGACCGCAGACTGTTTATATGCCGGTTGTCGCGAATAGCGATCCAACAAGCCAAGAGTCATGAGGTTGGAACCTTTGGCAAAGTGAAACGGAACGAATACCATCCCTGGGGCTACACACTCTGTAATCTGAACGATCGCGGTCATCTCTCCTCGCCTTGAAATCAGCCGCACGGACTCTAGTGGCACAATCCCCAATCGTGTGGCATCGATCGAATTCATTTCGACGTATGGGATGGGGGAGAACTTGTTCAGATTCCCGATTTGTCCGGTCTTGGTTCGTGTATGCCAGTGCTCAATCACTCGACCCGTATTTAGCCAAAACGGATACTGGTCGTCCGGACGTTCATTGGTATCGTGAAACTCCAGCGCGATAAACCGCGCTCTTCTGTTCGCCGTATGAAACTGGCCATCGGAATACAACCGTGGACTCCCTTCTTCGGTAGGCGCGGGCCACTGAATGCCGCCTTCTCGTTCAAGCGCAGCATAGCTCAACCCAGAATAATCACATGGGCGCCCTCTACTGATCATCTTGAGCTCATCGAACATCGCTTCAGATGTCGGAGACGGAAGAAGATGTCCGACCCCAAGCTTCTCAGCCATCCCAGCGAAAATTTCTAAATCGCTCCTCGCTTCAAAGGGCGGTTCAACGGCTTTCCTGACCAACCCAACACGCCGTTCAGAATTTGTAAACGTCCCCGTCTTTTCCGCCCACATCGCGGCGGGGAGAAATACATGAG
>JAJDBL010000238.1 GCA_029261375.1 Nitrospirales bacterium | reverse complement strand
CCACTCACAGCAACTACACCGGCGAATGTGAGGACGCTACCCAGTGCTCGTCCAGAGATCATGACTTTCTTGCAAAGATTGTTGAAAAACATTGCCTCTCCTTATGATTCTCTCGATACTGAACGCATGTCGCGCTCACATGTGTGGATGCTGGTCTATGATGTATACATTTGGACCGCTTGGTCAAAACATAGTAAAAAAAACCCGAGAGGTTCGGCGTTGTGTTGCAATCCAAGTGTAGGCACGAAACACACGATAGAGAGGTCACATGAATCTAGAATGAAAAGAAGATGAAGACTTGATGAGAAACAGGTTCTCAATGACAACTTGCCAGTCAGTACTGAACATGCCGTGCTCTGTGCTATCCGTACTCAAATTTAATGGCCGTTCCACTGACCGTGGTACCGGTGAGTGAAAAGATGTTATAGATCGGGACAAACCCATAAAGGCCGCTTTGAACACTGACATTTATCATCGCGTCGCCGCCAACGGTGGAGAGCGCTCTGTCAACCGCCAAATCAAGATCTGACGCACCCCAGGGAATTACCGCAAGAAGAAATTGCCGACATGCCTCGGCTTCAACAAAGCCCAGTTCGGTAAACTGCGTCTCGGTCTTAAGAATTGAGCCCGGATCCACCATGCTTTTTGTGATGATTCCGAGGTGCCCGCTTGTGCTGCATCCAACTAGGAGCAGCAATCCAGCCATGACAGCCAGTTTCACCGACTGTTATATCATCCATGTGGTCTGTGTCTTCATGATCGTTTGTTGGGTACGCCTGCTATTTAGACTAAACGGTCAAAACCCGAGAAAAAAATACCCCAGCAGCCCCCGGTCTATAAAAGCCACTGAAATCCTCACTGCACATTCGCTCTCCTGCCAATCTTCCCTAAGTTTCAAATAATAGAAAAACTAAAAGTGTTTTTATAAATAACATAATCTACTTGCAGTATCAACACGATGTCCAGAGAAAGCTGATGAAATGACCTTGTGTGTGTGAGGGGAGGTTTCTTGGATCTCAAAAGGAAATGGTGAGTAATTCTCTCGGCGAGATCAAGATAACTATGGATCTGTAATGAGACTTATCCGTTAAAACTTAGAAAAAAATTACACGAGCTTCTGCAACGCCTCATCCGCAATGGTTTGCAGCAGCAGCTTCTCAGGACGGCTTCGCGACAACACCAGGATGCCCACCAATGAGCCTAAGAGCGCGCGCGCCATCTGTCTCGTCGAGAGCGTGTTGGAAATCTCTCCCGTGGATTTCCCTGCCTTAATCATGCGCCGAAAGAAGTCCTCAAAGTCCTCTTGGCTGGCGGACACGATCTTGGCAATCTCTTCATCATGCGCAGAACACTCCAGGGCCGTATTGGTGAGAAAACACCCAAAACGGGTTTTGTCGCCGACAGCGTCGTCGACTAAACTCTGGAAGAACGCACGGATCGCGCCAAGGGGGAGGCACTCACGTTCGAGGCGGGTGATCCGATCTTTCCGGAATTTGGCGTCATAGTGGCGAAGGGCAGCGAGAAACAAACTCCGCTTGTCACCATACGTCGCATAAATGCTTCCCTTATGTATCCCCATGCACGTGATCAGATCCTGCATCGACGTGCCGGCATAGCCGTTTTTCCAAAATGCAGTCATGGCTTTTTCAAGAGTATGTTCCACATCAAATTGCTTCTCCCATGGTGCCATGACAAATGGATATACAGGGTGTAGACCGATTGGTCAATATGGTGTTGCAGCAGTCCAGGGAAGTAACGGGTGACGGAAAATGCTGTGAAACGCGACGAGGGGACCTGGGTCTGCGGCAGTGCGCCCAGATATACCATGTCAGTCGGCGACTGTGAGAGCTACATGTCGGAGGGGGATCACAAATTGAGGACTTGAATTGGTGAAAGAACAGGGGTGCTTGCGTACGCGTGAGCACCAGTGTGCGGCGTGCTAGGCCGCAGGCCTCCCCTGTATGTGATGTGAGCGCAAGGGCATGCCCGGACTTGCGTTTTTGTTCATTCTAGAAGGCTCCCTTCAAACACAACGTTGCATTGTCCTCAGTGCTCGCAGCGACAGGTTCCCCATCAACAAGACTTTGAATAGCCTCAAGTGCACCAGAGCGTCCCAACTCGATATTGCGGTCAATCTTGCTTCTGCCCTTACACGACGACCCACCTTTCGACCCTGCAGATACGGCATCGGTTAAGGTAAAGTTCGCGACAAGTGCCTGCATCTCAGCGGCTTGCGCTGATAGTTCTTCTGAGGTGGCTGCGGATTCTTCTGAGCTTGCAGCATTTTGTTGTGTCACATGATCTGCCTCTTTCACCGCTCCCGCTATAACAGCCACGCCCTCGCTTTGCTGTGTCGATGCCGAGTCAATTTCTGCCATGAGCGTGTATACTTTGTTGACTTGTCCGCTCGTCTCCTCTAAGTGCTTCAGCATTTCTTCATTGATGAGCACACCATCCTCCGCGTTCCGTGAGGATTCCTCGATTAAGTTTGTGGTGTTCCGTGCGGCCTCGGCGCTCCTCATCGCCAGATTCCGCACTTCCTCAGCGACTACCGCGAAACCTTTGCCCGCGTCGCCCGCGCGTGCCGCTTCGACCGCAGCGTTGAGCGCAAGTAGATTCGTCTGGAACGCAATATCATCAATCGTCTTGACTATCTTCGCGGTCGCATCGGAGGAGGATTTGATTCGATCGATGGCATCAGACAACTGTCGCATACTCTGCAGCCCTTGTTCCGTGCTCGTCCGTGTGGCTTCACTTACGCCCTTGGCCTCCCTCGCATAGCCCGCATTTTTCTGCGTCATGGAATGCATCTCTTGAAGATTCGTATTGATTTGTTGAAGAGAACTCGCTTGTTCGGAAGCACCGCTGGCAAGCGCCTGACTCGCCGCGCTAATTTCGCTTGATGCGGATGCTACCTGGGTGGTGTTTGCCGCCACTTGGGCCAAGCTGGAATCGAGATTACTGACCGCCTGATTCAACGCATTCTTAATTTTTGCATGACCGCCTCGATATTCACCTTGAACGCGAACCGAAAGATCTCGCATCGCCACTTGATCTAATACCGTTGCAGCTTCTGTAATCGGTTCGAGCGTCGCATCGAGTGTTCTATTCATGCCGTCAATCAACTCGGCAT
>JAJDBL010000237.1 GCA_029261375.1 Nitrospirales bacterium | reverse complement strand
CTCGCTGAAAATTCCTCGCTGGGAGAACTGCTCGACCTGTAAAGGCAGTGGTGCGAAGAGTAGTGCGGCCGTCCGCACCTGTTCGACGTGTCAGGGGAGCGGACAGATCCGGTTGCAGCAGGGGTTCTTTCAGGTGGCGACGACCTGTCATCAGTGCCAGGGAGAGGGGCAGATCATTTCGGATCCCTGTAAAACCTGCCGTGGACAGAAGCGAATATATAAAGAACATTCCTTATCGGTGAATATCCCCGCAGGGGTCGAAACAGGCACGAAATTGAGATTGACCGGTAAAGGCGAGCCTGGTGAAAACGGTGGCCCTTCTGGTGATCTCTATGTGGTCATTTCCGTGAAAGACCATGAGATTTTTATTCGCAATGGAAATGACATTGTGTGTGATGTGTCGCTGAACTTCGTCGCCGCGATTCTTGGTGCGCGAGTGGAAGTACCAACATTGAAAGGGAACGTGCCCTTGGATATACCTTCTGGGACGCAACCTGATCGCGTGCTGCGATTGAAGGGTCTTGGCGTTCCCAGCTTGAATGGCCGTGGGACTGGAGATCAGTTATTCCGGATCAAGTTGTCCATACCCACCTCGCTCACCAAGAAAGAGCGTGAGCTTCTGATGGAGTATGCCGAAGTCAGCGGCGCCAAGCTCGATCCGACCGATGAGGGCATTGTCGATAAGATCAAGAGCATGTTTTAATCTACTCGTTCCCCCCTGCTCCTTTTCCAACAGCTTTCTTGTCCCAATGTTGGCGTTTTGGCCTCGTCGGTCATTCTGAGCCTCGTTCGCATGCGATCAGGGCAGGCTCTAGCGAAGAATCTGTGGGACATCATGGTGTTTCGAGATTGATGGCGCTCCCCGCATTGCGTCGCAGTGATAGCAATAATTCTCTCATCGGCCTTGCCCAAAACGCGAACTAGAATCTCGATAGTGCTTCTCGCCTTGTCAACTGGCGTGTGGGTACCCATAATCTAGCGGTTCACATTCACCTGACGCTTATCCTGCTATGCCTGTCTTTTTCATCACACCCGAATGTGTCCACCACGAGCGGCTTGTTGTGACGGGCCAATTGGTTCGGCACCTTCAGGCGAGCCTTCGTGTTCAAGTTGGTCAGGCATTGTGGTTTGGTGATCAACATCAGTCGCGGTATCACGTGAGACTTGATGAAGTCACGACCAAGCGAGTCGCCGGCGAGATCATCGATGTACGTACGAGGCCCGAGACACATGGTGTCCAGGTGACACTCGCGTGCGCGATGATCAAGGCACATCGGATGTCGTGGATGCTTCAGAAAATGACGGAGCTCGGGGTGGCCGACTTTGTCCCGTTACTCACTGAGCGGACTGTCGTGCAAGCGAAAGCCGTACAGTATTCCAGGGTAAAGGAGCGCTGGCAGCGTATCGTGTTCGAGGCGGCGCAGCAATCCGAGCGGTGGGATGTTCCGTGTCTCCACCCACCAGCACGATTGAATGCTTTTCTTGATGAATGTGAGCACGGCGATCTCAACCTATTTTTGTGGGAAGATGAGGTGATACTGCGCATGTCTCATGCAATGAGGTTGGGCACGTCTCCCAAGACAATCAGTATCCTCGTGGGGCCAGAAGGGGGCTTTACGACATCAGAAGTTGATGCAGCGAAAGCACGCGGGTATCGCCCCGTTACCCTTGGGGCTCAGACGTTACGTTCTGAGACTGCCGCGTTAGCGGCGCTCAGTGTCGTACAATCAGAATTCGCGTAGAGCCGCATCTGGCTCTGGGGTCTGCATGTTGGAACGACAGTCTGCAAAACTATGGAAACGGGCACTCGCTTTTGAGATTGATTTACTGTTCATTAGCATCACGTATCTCGCCACGCTGGCAGCCGGTGTCTGCGCAGCGTGGCTTGGTCTGCAACTTGCTGGATACCACGCGCCATCTTACACTCTGCTTGACACACTCATACTCCCGTTTGGGTTGCTCAGTCCCACGGTGTTCCTCGCCTACTTCATTGGGTTTGGCTCTCTTCGTGGACAGACGCCAGGGAAGGCGATCATGCGTATTAAGATCATTGGAGCATATGGTGAGCGCCTCACACTCCCCATGATTGTGTTGCGAACGTTTGGATATGCGTTGTCCATCCTCCCCTTGGGATTTGGTTTCCTGCTTGCCTATGTTACACGGCGGCGACAATCACTTCACGACTTCATGGCGGATACCCGTGTGGTGGCAGTCTAGGCTCTTTCCCGTTGTCGCGTTTGTGGTGGCGAGCATGGTCTTTGTTGTGTCCCTTGCCCACAGCATGTTGGTTGAGCGAGTCCTGGGTGCTGTGAATGAGACCCCAATTTTTCTCACCGACCTGGAGCGTGATCTCGCCTTCTTTCAAGAGTCGATCGTCGGCGTATCGCTGTCCGGGTTGGGCGAGTCTGAGACACATGACGTCGGTCTTGAGGCACTCATCAATAAACGGCTTCTGGTGGCCGAAGCGAGGCGGCTCAATATACCGGGACCGGCACCAGCTGTGCTCTCGGATCGCCTCACACGGCTTCGTGATCGACTGGGTGGAGCAGAGGCATTGACGGGTATGATGACGGAACATGGGATGAATCAAGAAGACTTGTCCAGTATGTTACGTGAGCAGTTCCTGGTTCAGCGCTTTTTAGAGGCGCGTATCTTCCCATTCGTTCGGACCGCAATTGCTTCTTCTCATGCAAAGGGTAAGCGGCACTTACTGTCTCCAGAAGAAACGCGAAGGGCGCTTATACGCAAGCGCCTTGCACAATATGTCGACCGTCTCAGGGCTCGGGCGACGATCCAGGTGAACGCTAATTCTCAATGAGATCTTGCTCTCTACCCTAGCTGACGATTCTCATCGTGATCACAGGCTTAATATGGCCGGTACTGTAACGGACAAAGTGAGCGCAGTCTCGAATCTGATCCGGCTGCGAAACCAGTCGGGAACGTTGCTGCTCATGATGCCGTCGCTGTGGTCGCTCGTCCTTGCTGCGGATGGGCATCCGTCGCTTACGTTGCTTGCCATTTTCATCGTCGGAAGTTTTGTGATGAGGAGTGCGGGATGCGCGTTTAATGATCTTGTCGATCAAGATATTGACTGCGACGTTGCCCGTACTCGCGAACGACCATTACCTTCAGGGCAACTCGAACGCATCGAAGCTGTCTTCGTCTTCATTATTCTTCTTGGTGCCGCCGCGTTCTTGCTGACCTTTCTGAATCAACGCACCGTGTTCCTTAGTCTTGGTGCCGTCGGGTTGGTCATGCTCTATCCGTTTGCAAAGCGGATGATCGCAATGCCGCAGGCGGTACTTGGCGTCGCGTTTGGCTGGGGCGCCATCATGGCATGGGTGGCCGTGCGTGAAGTCGTTGAAGCTCCCCCCCTCCTCATCTTTCTTGCGACTGTGTTCTGGGCGATTGGCTATGACACAATTTACGCCACTCAAGACAAGGAAGACGATCGGCGTATCGGTGTAGGATCGACGGCTCTGTTGTTTGGGCGGTTCGCTTGGGTCGCGATCGGGATGTGTTTTCTTGGGATGATGACCTGTCTGATCGCCGTTGGGATGCTGGCGAACATCGGTACCTGGTTTTTCGTATGCTTGGGTGTGGTTTCGCTGATTATGGCGGTGCAGATTGAACAGATTCGGCGGGGACTCACTCGCCACGATGCATTGGATATGTTTCGCTCGCATGCCTGGATTGGGGTGGCGATACTCATTGGCTTTGTGATTGGATTAACGTAGTTCACGCTTTCGTCAAACCCTCCTTACCCTCGCGCGTTGAATAACTTTTGATATTGGGAGACACTATCTCAGCCTTGTCACGGCACTTGATCAGATTCCACGACTCGTTATGAAAAAAGTAGAGCCTATGTCCAAAGACAATGTGTCGCTATCTCCATGGGAGATGGGAATCAGCGGACCAGCCAATGGCGCGATGTTGATTACGTTGTCTGGCATGTGGCGAAGTGAGGATCGGCTTCCGTCGATTGGTGCCGTGATGCCGCATATCGTGTCTGGAGCATCGGTGGGACGCGTCACGTTCGATACCGAAGATGTGACCAGTTGGGATTCTGGTTTGCTCACGTTGCTTCGCAAATTGATGGATGAATGTGCGCAACATCAGATTGTAGTCGACCGCAATGGTCTTCAAGAGGGCGTACGACACTTGCTCGATCTCGCGGCGGCAGTCCCAGAGCGTGTTGGTGCCAAGCGAAGTATTGCGCATGTTCCTTTTCTGGCGAGACTTGGTGAGTCGACGTTGGCTGTCGTCCACGAATCCAAGGAACTCATAGGGTTTGTGGGCGAAGCGACGCTGACATTTGTTGCATTTCTTCGGGGTCGAACCCGGTTTCGGCGCTCAGACTTGGTCTTGCTCATCCAGGAGGTTGGTGCTGAAGCGCTTCCAATCGTCACGCTGATCAGCTTTCTGGTCGGCATGATTCTGGCATTCGTCGGCGCGGTTCAGCTACAGCAGTTTGGCGCCCAAATTTTTGTGGCGAATCTCGTGGGCCTTGCTATGGCGCGTGAAATGGGGGCGATGATGACGGGGATCATCATGTCGGGTCGCACAGGTGCGGCGTTTGCAGCGCAGCTCGGCACGATGCGGGTCAATCAAGAGATCGACGCGTTGACCACACTTGGAATCTCACCGATGGAGTTTCTTGTGCTCCCGCGCATGTTCGCGCTTGCACTCATGATGCCATTGCTCTGTCTCTATGCCGATGTGATGGGGATTCTGGGTGGTGTCGTTGTTGCGGTGGGTATGCTTGATCTTTCCGTGACGGCCTATTTCTATCAGACGAAAGACGCGTTGGGCACAATTGACTTTGCGGTTGGGTTATTCAAGAGTGCCGTCTTCGGGGTGTTGGTCGCTATTGCCGGGTGTTTTCGTGGAATGCAATGTGGCACGAGCGCCTCTGCGGTCGGTCTGGCGACGACCTCCGCAGTCGTCATGGGTATTGTGTTGATTGTTGTGTCGGATGCGGTTATGACCATCATCACCACGATTCTTGGTATTTGACAGAATGCTGAAAAAGGTCGCTAGCTGCCTTTTCCCTCGCTCAGAATCCTCACGTACCTCCCGGTACGTTCCGGGTTCTTCGGCTCAGTGCGGCCTTACTGGACAAGCCTTTTTGAGCATCCTTTGGCGTATTCGCACGTGGTGACTCCGAGGGTATGAGACAGGT
>JAJDBL010000236.1 GCA_029261375.1 Nitrospirales bacterium | reverse complement strand
GGACTTTTGTATTACAGAAAAGATCTGTTAGAAAAATACGAACGATCTCCCCCGCGAACGTGGGAGGAGTTGGTCGAGACAGGACATGTGGTTATGGCAGGAGAGCAAAACCCTCTCCTTCAAGGGTTCGTCTGGCAGGGCCGCCAGTACGAAGGTCTCATTTGTGATGCGATGGAGTTTATTTGGGGAAATGGCGGACATGTGTTTGCGCCGGACACCGGCTTAGCAGATGTAACAGCGGATGCCACGGTAGCTGCGGTGACTTTCATGCGTGACACCATTCATAAACATGGTGTTTCTCCACAAGCGGTCACGACAGGTGATGAAGAGGCAGCGCGACAGATGTTTGAAACCGGACAGGCCGTATTTATGCGAAATTGGCCGTATGCCTGGGTGTTATCGCAGCGTGAGGGCTCTCCGGTCCGAGGCAAGGTTGGGATGAGCCGGTTACCTACATTTGGAACACATCCGCCAGTATCGACGCTTGGCGGCTGGCATCTGGGAATCGCGACCAACAGTCGGTACGCTGAGGAATCCTGGGTGTTTATCGAGTTTCTCACGTCGTACGAGGCGCAAAAAAAGATGGCGATTGGAGTGGGGATTCAAGCCTCTCGCACGGCGGTCTATGACGATGTCGAACTCAACGTGGCACAACCCTATCTGCGTGAACTGGCGCCGATGCTCTTTTCGGCGCGACCAAGGCCAGTGACACCGTTTTACCCGATGGTTTCACAGATCCTCCAATCTGAGTTCAGCGCGCTCTTAGCCAACGTGCGTGAGCCGGCGGTTGCAATGCGTTCCGCGGAACGTCAAATCAATCATGTGTTACGTCGTGTAGAGTCACCGTGAAGGCCTTCTCTGATACGCGCACAGGCACGATGTTTCTGGCTCCTGCGATTGTGATTCTTTCCGCTATCTCTCTGTATCCGATCTGCGCACTTATCTGGCTTAGCTTCCGACATCATGTGTTACCCTTTGACATCGATCAGTTCATCGGACTTGAGAACTACACGGCTCTGCTGTCCACGGCACGTTTCTGGAACAGTCTCGTCGTCACTGGATATTTCGCGATCCTCTCTGTGACCATCGAAATCGTCGTTGGCGTTGTCATCGCGTTGTTACTTTCCCTCTCATTCAGAGGGGTAGGATGGGTGCGCGCAGCCGTGATCCTTCCCTGGGCAATTCCAACGGTTGTGACCGCCAAAATATGGGATTGGATGTTTCAGCCATACGTCGGTGTGTTCAACTACGCGCTTGAGGCTATGGAGATCATCGATGGTCCTGTGAATTGGTTAGGCTCTCCTGTGTTGGCGATCAATGCCGCGATTGTGGCGGATGTGTGGAAGACCACCCCATTTGTGGTCATTCTCGTATTGGCGGGACTTGCGGTCATTCCACAGGATCTCTATCGAGCCGCAGCAATCGATGGCGCGTCGTCCTGGCAGACGTTCTGGCACATTACACTTCCCCAACTGGGCACGGTCTTGATGGTTGTCATTCTCTTTCGTGTGGTTGATGCCGTACGGGTATTTGATCTCTTGTACGTGATGACCGGCGGTGGTCCGGCCGATACGACCGAGACGCTTTCGATCTATACCTACAAGATCTTGTTTCAAACATTGCAGTTTGGATATGGGTCGGCCCTTGGCGTCACGATGTTCCTCCTTGTTGCCGGTCTGAGCCTAGTTCAACTGTGGATTGGACGCGATATGTTTCGTCGAATGATCGGGAAACGGGTATGAGGAGTGGGTGGCAGCGTTCCCTTCTTCTTCCCCTCTGCGTCACTGTTGTCTTGTCGTGGAGTCTGTTACCGATTGCATGGCAGGTCACCACATCATTGAAACCAAATGCTGAGCTCCTGTCCTTGCCTCCGCTTTTCCCGTCAGCGCCTACGACCGAGCACTATCGTGTGCTGTTTGAGGAGCAATCGTTTCACCAATCCTTAATAAACAGTGCGGTCGTCTCGGTCCTCACGACAGTCGCAGCCTTGGTGATCGGAGCGCTAGCAGCGTTCCCATTGGCGCGACTCCGTATCGCGGGAAAAGGCATGTTTCTTGGTGTCGTTCTGGCAGCGTCGATGTTTCCGGCGATCGTCACAGTTGGACCGCTCTTTGTCATCATTCGCGCGTTGGGGCTACGCGATACGTGGTGGGCACTCGTGATCAGCCACACAAGCTTTGCGCTTCCACTGACCATCTGGATTCTCACAAACTTCATGCGGGAGTTGCCAGACGACCTTTATCGTGCGGCACGGGTGGATGGATGCACCCCATGGCAAGCATTCATCTATATCTTCGTGCCCCTTTGTCGTCCTGGGTTTGCGGCTGCTGCAATATTAGTGTTCTTGTTCTCATGGACGGAGTTTCTCTTTGCGTTGACGTTTACGGCAACCGAAGCATCACGGACCATTCCAGTCGCGATTGTCCTTTTCCCGGGAATTCATGAAATTCCATGGGGAGAAATGGCGGCGGCGTCGGTCATTGTCACGGTGCCAGTATTTGTGCTTGTCGCGCTATTCCATAAGCACATCGTGTTAGGACTGACGGCGGGCGCGGTGAAAGGGTGAAGAAAGCGATTAGCACGCAGCATTCAGCCGTCAGCTTTCGAATAAGAGCTCGAGTAACTCTATCCTCATGTTCAGCGATCTTTTGCTGATAGCTGACTGCTGATTGCTGGCGACGTTCTCATGCCTGAAGTCCGAATTGAACATATCTCAAAGCACTATGGAGACGCTCCCGTACTCCATGATTTTTCTCTCACTATTCACGATGGGGAGTTTTTCACGCTTCTTGGCCCTAGTGGGTGTGGGAAAACGACGTTGATCAATCTTGTTGCTGGTCTCGATCACATCGATTCTGGCGAGATCTATTTTGATGAACGGCAGGTCTCGACTCTTTCTCCTAAAGATCGTGATGTCGCGATGGTGTTTCAATCTTACGCTCTCTATCCCCACAAAACGGTGGCTGAGAATCTGGCGTTTCCTCTGAGAGTAAACAAACAGCCAAAAGCGAAGATTGAATCTGAGGTACGCCGCGTTTCCGCACTACTGGGCTTGGCTGGACTGCTGGAAAAGAAGCCCGCGGAGATTAGTGGTGGGGAGCGGCAGCGCGTCGCATTGGGACGGGCGTTGATTCGCGAACCAGCGGTATTTCTAATGGATGAACCGCTGTCGAATCTTGATGCTCAGCTGCGTGTACAAACACGAGCGGAGATAAAGCAACTACATCGAACGTTGAAACGAACCACGATTTACGTCACACATGATCAGGATGAAGCGCTCAGCCTTTCAGATCGACTTGCGGTTATGGATCGTGGCGAGGTGATTCAGGTGGGTACCCCTGAGGAGATCTATCGTGCTCCGGCACATCTGACGGTTGCGAAATTTATTGGTAGTCCGCAGATGAATATGATTCCCGGCCGGTTGATGCCAGGCACTCCGCTACAGGTTGATGTCGGGTCGACACACATTGCAGTGTGTTCCAGTGAACTACCGGAACAATCGATGGAGCCAGAGCCTCGAGAGGTCATCGTGGGTCTGCGGCCTGAAGATATTCGTGTCCAACAGGCGAGCAAGGGCCAGGGTGCGCGTGTACTAGACATTGAGCATACTGGAAGTCGCGTGTGGGTGGATCTTGTGTGGGGCGATCATCGGGTTAAAGCGCTAGCGGCAGGGGACTTGTCTATCACGCGGGATCAGTTAGTGGCACTCGACATAGATCCCACTTGCCTGCATCTATTCGATACTCGGTCTGGTGACCGATTGCCATGATGTGACGCTCGCTGAATATCGTCTCCTAAGCACGTTTGTCCTATGCCGGTCATTCCGGGCTTGACCCGGAATTCAGGCCTCTTTCCTAGATTGCCCCTTCCGTTGGACTAGAGCCTATACAGGTGGATTTGCGTCGTACTGGTTATTGGTGCTCCGGTCGGAGCAGATCAAGCACCGTCTTAACCGGATTGAATGTGATGGCGGGAACTTCAACAAAGATGGTGTTCCAGTACGCCATACTTCCATTCCATAATCCTGGTAACTCGAGAGCTTTGAGTGTTCTTCCCTCGTGGGATTTCGTCGTCATGATGCCGGCATTGTGGTCGACGAATTGTCTAAGATCAAACGACTTACCTTGATAATCACGTAGCCCACAGACAAGGTCGACTGGGTTGAAATGGGTTGCGGTTTCAATGACACGTTGCGCGTCAGAAGAGCCGGGATCGATTTGTGACAATTCCACGATTTGGATTGAGTGGGTTCCGTCGTCGTGCTGAACCCAAAATGGCCCCCCGCCTGGTTCCTTAGCATTCCGTACCATTCCACAGACTCGAATTGGACGATTAAACTTCCGTTGTAGGAACTCGATTCGCTCGCGACTCGTTCCAGGTTCGATCGTGGGCGGTAGTGTGATTGCGAATGTGTGTCTTCCCCATTCAAGCATTTGCTTCAGCAGGGCATCTTCCACCTGCCCGGTGTGCAATTGACGGAGAAACCCAAATAGTTCTTCCTGGACCGTGACGAGAAGTCCTCCCAAGGCTTTCTTGTATCTATACGTTTCGTTCTTGAGCCTGTCGGGGACGACGTTATCGATGTTCTTAATGAACACGATGTCGCCTTGCAGATCGTTGAGGTTCTCCAGTAACGCCCCGTGCCCGGCTGGACGCAGTACCAATGATCCGCTGTTATCCCGAAACGGTTCATTGTCCTCAGTAACAGCAATTGTGTCGGTGGACGGTTTTTGACACGAGTATGAGATGTCGAATTGTGTGCCATCGTCTTCATATCGAGGGTTCACTTCATTGACATACTCCGACACGCGTTCTTGATGTTCCGGGGAAACGGTAAAATGTATCCGTGCAATACTCTGCTGGGTTCGCGTGTATTTGGTAGCTTCAACAAGCTGCTCTTCGAGCGGTGTTCGAGCATGATCTTGATAGCGGTGAAACGGAATGAGGGCTTTGGGCCGCTGTGCGTAGTTCAATCCGCTGGACGTAAGGAGACATTTCAGAATTTCTGGATATCGTTTGTGCCGAATCAATGTCTCAAGATGAAGTCCCTGTCCTAAAAGCGCCGTTGTGAGATCATCGCAAAACGCGAACTGTGTCATGGCGTCCAAGCACTGAAGTGTCTGTGTTTCGTTGGCAGGGATCGTTGTCTGATTGGCATGTTGGCTTGCCTGGTAAGTGGTCACGAGGGATTTGAACATGCGACTTGCGGCCCCCGAGGCAGGGACAAATTTCATCGTTCGTCCTTCGGATGCGGCTTGGGTATATCGCTGGATAAGCCGCTCAATATCCTGGTCTGGAATCTGCGTGATCCCATCACCGAGGGTGCATGCGCGTTGGATGTCGATCCATGGGATGCCGTTGGTCATGATCTTGATCTGAGACGCAATTGTCGCTTCCGTGAGGTCATGGTCTTCAATGAGGCGAAGATCGGATGTCGTCAAGTCAATGGTCTTCATGTCAGTTGATCTCGATGTGCCGGTGTTATCCGGTGATCTCGAAGTCTGCAATGAGGGGGAGATGGTCCGACGCGCGTTTCGCGATCTTGATTCGCGATGGAAAACAACGACGAATATTCAGGGAGCCTCGGAAAAAGACGTGATCAAGAGGTCGGATGGGCCGAAACGCTGGAAACGTTTTCGATAGTCCGGAAGCCATACGAAACCCTTCCGGCTCAAGGTGGCGTGCTCCGAGCGTGCCCCACAGGTCATTAAAATCCCCGGCGATGACAATCGGAGTCCGACGCTTGACGTTTTCGAATCGCGCCTGGGAGAGGAATTTTTTTATTTGAATGGTTCGCTCAAATGAGGCCAGACCTAAATGAAAATTATAGAGGTGTAGGCTGAGGTTGCGTTTGCCGGCAATAAGGTGACATGTGGCTCCAAGAGATTGTCGCCGTTTCTTGAGCGGGATCGTCAAATCAATATCGCGTATATCCGACAGCGGAAATCGGCTCAATATGGAGTTGCCATGGGTCCCAGTACGCAGGTTGACGTTTTCTTGATGGGCGTAGTAGGCAAAACCCAGCGTCTCACGAAGGACCTGAATTTGGTGATGATGACCTGATCGTGGGACGCCGTCAGCGACCTCCTGTAACAGTGCGATATCAGGGTTGTAGTACGAGAGGGTATCGATAATCCGAGCGAGCCGGTATCTGCGGTCCACGCCCCCAACGCCTTTGTGAATGTTGTATGTCATAAGTCGAAAACGCATTGTGCTTACGGGTGCACGGCTGCAAGCTCTGCTTTTGTATCGATATCCTTCGCGAACGCGAGAATGTTTGTCACCGTCAACCGGGCAGGGCGATCCTGTGCCGACCGATGAAATGCTCGATGCACGATGGTCCTCGATACCAAGTGTTCTAGATCATGGAGGGTGAGTTGTTTTCGCACCATCTTGTAGTACGCCGTCAGGCCGTGTAGTGGAACCAAAATCGAGAATAGTGGAAGCCGTAACGAGGCGAGGCTGCGCAGATCCTCCTCGAGCAAGCGTCGAAACGATTGCACGGCGAGTGTGACATGTCGTGTTCGAAGGTCTCGGTTACGGTACCGATAGGCAATCTGGAGGATGGAATTGATCACTCGCATACGGAGGGCTCCGATCCTAACAACCACCAGGTGACCTGGATAGAGGTTCATCAGTGGCTGGTTCCTCTGAGGTCTGATTTTATACGACTGCTTCCACGAACTGGCGCTTAGTTCAATGGGTTTGGCGTCGATTAATTGCCACCAGAAGTGTGATTCCCGGTTTGGATCGTAATTCGTTTCGAGAAGGAGGCGTATCTCCTCTGCCGTCGGCAAGATGTCGCAGGCGGTGATGGCCACTGGATCCGACCCGTTGAAACGGCTGGCGATGAACTCGGAGGCCTTTTCAAGCGTTGCGGCAAGGTTGCCTTCGACATCAACAATCTCGCAGTCGACCGTGCCCTCATATATGCGACGGGGGCCGATGAGAATTGGCTGTTCAAATCGATCGCTCGCGTTGAAGCGCGTAATCAATTCTCCGATAAGTGTGGACCCGTTTGGGAGATGCTGGACCGCCTTAAATCCAGAGAGGATATCATCGTGCGACATGCTTGCCGGGGGCGGCCCAGGTTGTGGGTCACTTCCGGCAAGAATAAGAAGAGGGAGTCGTTCAGGCATATGTCGTTACGAGTAAACTAGAGACCGCCTCGTTCCAGGTGGCATCGGGAAATCATATTGAATGATATCCAGTAGGCAGAGTAGGGCAGAGGGCGCGTGATCAACCGGACGCAAGAAGGTGTCGAATCAGTTGTTCCGCTTGGTCGGAATTAAAACCACCGAATTTCTGCATTCGAATAAGTCCATTTTGGTCAATAATCGCAACTTCCGGAGTTCCCATGGTGTTATATCGTTTCATAGTTTCAGGGAGATGTTCCCCGGGATTGTGATAGTCGACGCCTACAAGATGATGAATGCCTTTTTCCTTCACAAAGTCACGCAGCCGCTCTGGTGTCTGATAGTCATGTCCCTCAAACACCGTATGAATGCTGAGGATTGTGAGGTCTCCCGCTTCAATTTCAGTG
>JAJDBL010000235.1 GCA_029261375.1 Nitrospirales bacterium | reverse complement strand
CGAATCTATAATTGCGGCGATGCAGGGCTGAGTGTAGCATGCGGACAAGGTAGGATAGACTGAAGGTAGTAGGCTGTTAGGAACACATCATGCACGAAATAATGAACAACGGCGCACTCAAAATCGCTGATCGCGTCGCTGCGTTGGATTCGCATGCCATCGCCTTCGCTATTCAGCCTTCAACCTTCACCCTAAACACCTGAATTTCCATATGATTCTCCCAATTCACTTTTGCAGTCAGTGCGGCGCACCCACATCGCTCAAGGTACCGGCTGGCGATGAGCTCCCTCGGTCTGTGTGCGACGCATGCGAACACATTCACTATCAAAACCCCAAGGTTGTCGTCGGAACCATTCCAGAATGGGAGAATCGCATCCTGCTCTGCCGTCGGGCCATCGAACCTGCGTATGGTCGGTGGACGATCCCTGGCGGGTTTATGGAAAATGGGGAGACGGTACAGGAGGGGGCGCTGAGAGAAACGTCGGAAGAGTGTGGCGCTCACGTCGAGATCACGTCGCTATTCTCGGTCTATAGTATTCCC
Source organism: Nitrospirales bacterium (assembly GCA_029261375.1). GTDB lineage: Bacteria > Nitrospirota > Nitrospiria > Nitrospirales > UBA2166 > UBA2166. Next base: position 3,826 of record JAJDBL010000235.1, on the reverse strand, counting down.
CATATTAGCCAGGTCTATTTGATCTTTCGCGCAAACATGCGCGACTCGAATTTTACCGGGGGCGCGGAAAGCCTCGAAGTTAGGCTGTTCCACCATGCGGATATACCGTGGGAGGACCTTGCATTTCGAGTGATTCGCGCGATCCTACAACACTACGTTGAAGATTCCGCAGATGAGACGTTCTCCCTTCACACAGGAACGATATTCCCGACATCGGACGGGCTAGCACCTCCACACAACATTTGAGCGGGATGCTGAAAAAGGCCGCCAGCGGCGTTCTCGCTTCACTCCTTCAGCTCAACGTACAGGAGTACGATTCGCTTCGGAGCTCGCTGTGGCCTTGCTGGACGACCTTTTTCAGCATCCTGCATGTTTATCCGGCAAAATCACCACATCATAAAAAAACGGAACTCAGCTTCTTTCATATAGAGAGAAACCGAGATCCGTAGACTTCGGGAACCACGGCAGCCTCAAGTCGCCGCCTGGCTATTTTTCGTTATTCATCGCGAATGAGCGATTGAAGCTTTGTGGCGACTTCCGTCGGGACGCCGTCGGCGAACCCATGATCCGCTTTGCCGTGTACGGCAGCGAGTTTCATGAGTTCTTCTTCCGTTTCCGCACGTGCTTCGAAATCACAATCCGCTCCTGCATCTCTGCATCGAAGTACTTTCATAGTCTCTCCTCCTCAACCCGAGATTGAATCTTACCCCAACAATCTAGCTATTTTACTCCCGCCTATCGCAGTGTCGCAACCGGTTCTTAGTGTCCTGTCAGTCGTAGTGGATGGCAAGCCACACTGTTTCTTGCGTTTCATCCGTCCATTCGACGCGATGCTTTGTGTGGGCCGCGATGGAAACGTAATCGCCAGGTTTGAGAATTGTGGATTCGTCTGTGCCTTTAAATAATAAGCCCGCGCTGCCTTGGAGAACTATCACCCACTCGTTCTGGTCCTGGGATAGCCAGGTGCCCTCTGGTGTCGAATGCCCCTTGGAAATGATGCGCTCAACACGGCAGTGTTGCGCGGCGATCAGTTCCTCGAATACTTCGGCCGGAAGATCAGGAGGAATGTTTGAAAATATGTTGCTCCGCTTCACTGCGGACCACATTGTCTCAGAATCACGCACGTTTCAATCATCAGTTGTTGGCATGGCATGTGCGGCGAGTCTCTGCTGCATCTTGTCGAGGCCCGGTCGGCTTAGTTTTAACATTTCGGCCATGGCCCCCCGCCGACCTCGCGTCGCTTCTGACGCTCGTTCCAGTGCCCATGCCTGGAACCTTTGCTCGACCTCTTTGAGACCAACACCCTCGCCCACAATCTGATCCGCCGTCACGACAAAGACTTTGTCTTGGGATGCACGAATGATCTCCCAGACCTTGTCAGACCGATCACACAAATCCTGACTGCACTGTGGGGAACACAGATTTTGGACCTTTTCATGATGACGAACCGCTTGATGCAGATCCTTATACGCGGGAAGACAATACAACTCGGCAAGTGAAAGGTGGGCTTTCATCTCCAGCTTAGGAATACTCAGTTCCTGCGCTTTGTCCAATGCATTCATGAAATTGTCCTCCGCCCGTTTAAACATCTGCTGATGGATCCGACAATGTCCAAGTGCAAGTTTGCCTTCGATAAACGCATGATCGCTCTTGACCTCAGTCTTCAGCGACGCGTGAATTGCTTCCTGCGCACACCGCTCGGCTTCTTTTAAGTCTAGACAGTCATCCGTCTGATAGAGCCAGCTGAGCCAGATCAAGACCTCAGCTTCTTGCCGAGTGTGCTGAATACGCTGGGCCACGGAGTAGGCATCTTGCAAATGATGCTTCGCCTGATTCGCATCCCCGACACCCAAATACGTCCGGCCAATGTTCATCGACACCCGCGAGATATTGACGTGGTCTTGCACCTGTTTATAGTACCGCTGAGCATATTCTAGTGCTCGCAACGATTCGTCATAGACGCCTTGTGAACGAAGAATACAGCCAAAACTCTGCTCCACATTTGCGATATTGAGAAAGTCGCCCGTTTTACGAAGCAGCCATCGTGCGGTACACAATAATGCCGTTGCACGCGTCAGGTCCCCCGCGCGGTAGTGGGCAAAGCCCGAGACAAGGAGCACCTGACCAATACGCCATTCCACGCCTACCGGTTCTTCAGGCTGATCAATCCCAACGCGAGCAAAACGCTCCAGAGCCTGATCATGGTAATGCTCTATTTTCTCGTAGTCGGGAACCCGGCTGTACGCTCGTTGCACGTAGTAAAAGCTCTCTCCCGTTCCGATAAGATCTTTCTTCACGATGCACTGCTTTGCCACCTCATCGGCAATCACAATCGCCTGCTGAAATTGCCGGAGCGAGTAGTAATATTCGGATAATTGGAGCTTCGCCCGCGGAGATATTTCGTCGGACATCAATAACAAATCAGGCTTCGCAACGTATGGTTCGAGAAGCTCACACGCCCGGCTATTCTCACCGCGATAAAAGAATAGTTCAGCCGCATAGGCAGAAAACTCCGTGCGAGTGACATCGGAAACAGGCAACGTCCCTAATGCCGTGAATGCTCCGTCCGCAAGGAGCGTTTCCAGCGCCTGTAGTGCGGCGCGAAAATCACCCAGCCGCAGTGGGTCTCGTAGCGGCTGCACGGCAATCGTTGGCTTCTGGGGCTGTCGTTGTTTTTTCATTGAAAAGACCCTCCTCAATCTCCTGCCGACGGTACGATATGGACGGCGGAATAAATCGTAAACATTATTTACACTCTACTATTTAAAGTTAAATATAATATAGTTAACTAAGTTAGTGTTGTTATAAGCACTAATACAGGAATACTATTGCATTAGACGACAATTCACAAATTAAGTTTTGCTTAAACTAACTATGCCACTGAAATATTCATGGGCACATATTCAGAAGGTTATTGACATATGAGGGAAGCAAATCTAAAGAAAGGGGAAATCATGTACAAACGTATTCACACCGTGATCATGAGCATGGTGTTGGCTGTGACCTTATTCACCACACCAGCCTTCGCCGGACTCGAGGACATTCTGTACGAGAAAGGCACCATTACCGATGTCGAGCGAAACACGATCAAAGCGGAGCACGAGCAGTCCGTCGCGAAGCAGGCGGAGCTGGAACGCCTGCTGATAATGTCAACGGAACAATTCGCCAAACCTACCAACGAAGGGGTGCTCGATCAGATAAAGTGGAAATCCGGCAAGGGCATTACCTTTGGATCGAAGGATGGCGACTATCTGACAAATATCAAATTTCGGCTCCAAAGTCGCTTTTCCACCCCGTTTGATGCCGACGCTAGACGGGTCAAAGATTTTGATGCGCAGGATTCTACGTCATTCAATCTCCGACGGGCTCGAATTAAGGTGGGAGGACATGGCTACAAGCCCTGGATTAACTACTACTTCGAGTATGATTGGCCGTCGTCATCGCTGCTGGACTGGCGAATTTCGCTGGGAAAATATGAATGGTTCAAGGTCAGGATTGGACAGTGGAAGATCAACTATAACCGTGAGCGTGTGGATTCGTCCGGCAAACAACAGTTTGTCGAACGTTCCATTGTGAACCGGGAGTTTACCGTGGACCGACAAAAGGGCGTCATGGCATACGGACGGTTGTTTCCTGGAACGTTGGCAGACCTGAACTACTACGCCGGCGCCTTTACCGGGACGGGTCGGGGAACCCAGCTCAACGATGACACCGACCTCATGTATATGACACGACTCCAATGGAACTTTCTTGGACGGGAACTCAAGTTCTCCCAAAGTGACGTGGAATTTCATGAGAAACCGACCGGTAGCCTCGCGTTCGGATA
>JAJDBL010000234.1 GCA_029261375.1 Nitrospirales bacterium | reverse complement strand
ACTGATTCCCGATGATGGCGTGCTAGTGGTTTGGTCTTCCGCACATCGCCCACCCGGACCCCGAGACATTCCATTGATTGGGCAGTCGCTTGCCTTTCGACGTGACCCGATTGGTTTGCTCATGACGTTGGCGAGGACGTATGGGGACGTCGTGGCCTTCACCATGGGCCGGCAAAAAACTATCCTTCTCAATCATCCTGATTTATTCAAAAGAATCTTGGTCACGGATTTTCAGAACTTTGTCAAAGCGCGTGGACTTGAGCGGGCGAGGGCGTTGCTCGGTGATGGCCTGTTGACGAGCGAAGGGGATGTCCATCGTCGACAGCGGCGCTTGGTGCAGCCGGCATTTCATCGTGATCGACTTCGTGGTTACGGAGCGGTCATGACAACATACTGCGAACGTTTGCGTGAGCGGTGGCATCATGGGGAAGAAGTCGACATTGCACGTGAGATGATGCACCTCACGATGGGGATCGTCGCGAAGACCTTGTTGAATGCGGATGTGGAATCAGACGCAGACGAGGTTGGACAGGCGCTCATGGTCAGCCTGATGCATTTGTTTTCTCCTCGCACCCCGTTTGCATCGAGATTGGAACGATTTATCCCAGCTCTGAGTCGTCGATTTGATCATGCACGAGAGACATTGAATGCGGTGATTCATGACATCATTGCGCAGCATCGATCTGATGGACACGATCACGGAGACCTTCTGTCGATGTTGATGCAGGCGCAGGACGAGGAGGGCGAGGGTGGGGGAATGACTGATCGTCAGCTACGGGATGAAGCGATGACGATCTTGATTGTCGGCCATGAAACGACCTCATCGGCGCTGACCTGGACTTGGTATCTCCTTTCCCAACACCCGGAGGTCGAATCGGCGTTGCATGCTGAGCTTGACACGGTATTGCAGGGCCGGACTCCAACGATGGACGATCTCCCACGATTGCCGTTTACGGAAATGGTGTTCACGGAATCGATGCGCTTGTATCCACCTGTTTGGCTTATCGGAAGACGAGCACTGACTGATTTTCAACTCGATTCGTATCACATTCCAGCCAACTCCATTGTGCTGATGAGTCCGTATGTCATGCATCGTGACTCGAGATACTTCGATGACCCCTTCACGTTTAATCCCTGGAGATGGAAGCATGATGCTCAGCGTAATAGACCGAAACTCTCCTACTTTCCCTTCGGTGCGGGTCCCAGGCAGTGTATTGGTGAAGGGTTTGCCTGGATGGAAGGGGGGTTGGTTATCGCCACCCTCGCCCAACGGTGGCGGATACGGCCTCTGTCTGATCAACCCGTAGCGATCGCACCCCTCGTCACGCTGCGTGCGAGAGGCGGGATACGAATGACCGTTGAGGAGCGAGCTGTGGCCCGTGCTTAACCCAGCCCTCAGCCGAAGCTCTTCGTGGATCGTCGGGCCACGCTACGACTTGTTGTTCTTTTCCAGCGTGTGGGTTCCGCCGTTGCTCATACTGGCGGCGTATGGTGCGCTTGGGCTTGGGTTGAGTATTGGCTTCTTTTCACTGTGGATGTTCCATCTCTTCGTCCGGCTTCCGCATTTCGGCGCGACCTTGCGTGTGACGTACCTTCGGCCCGAAAACCTCGCCTATTATCGTCAACACTGGGTCCTGTACTTTCTTATTCCGGCGTTTATTTTTGCTCTGTACTCATTCCCGTTATCGATGGAGTCTGGATATCACTCCCCAGCGGGCCGCCTCCTCTTTGTCCTCGCCTATATCTGGGGATATCAGCATATCGGCATGCAGAACTATGGAATTCTTCAGATATACCGACGGCGGGCGGGTACCGGCTCCGATCTCGTGGGTTCGCGGTACGAAAAAATCGTGTTCTATGCGATCATCGTTTCAGTTGCCACGATCAACCACGTGGTTCCATGGCTTAACTATTTCACAGGTGGTAGAACCGTCACCGTCGCTGCAAGCACGAGTCGTTCTATGTTCATGGTTGTGCTTGGAGTGCTCGTTGTCTTGTATGTTATGCATCTGGTACGTACCAATACCTTGAGTTGGCCTGCATTTCTCTATTTTATCGTCTCCGTGGTTGTGATGATCCAGTGGCCGTTCTATGATGCGTTGCCATCAGGAAGTTGGTTTTTTGTGTTCAACGGGCACCATAGCATTGCCTATCTTGGTCTCGTGTTTCTAATGGAATGGAATCGCCGCGCTGGTGGGCAGCCTCTGAGAGTTCTGGCTGGCCTTCGCGCCTACGTACGCTTTATCCTCCCGTTACTTGTGTTTTCGTTAGCCCTCGCTGTTGCAGTTGCGTTTTATCATTCGCTCACGTCCGTCGGTAGGTTTCGATTGCTGGATGCCTATGGTATGGACCTTCTCGTAGGCTTCTTCGTTACCCACTACTACATCGAGGCACTAGTCTGGAAGTTTAGCAATCCGCACAACCGCGCCACGACATTGCCTTTGTTGCGTCATCCGGCTGAAGCATAACCGCGAAGCCGACTGCGTATTTGGGTTGGGTGTATGAGTGAATCAGTCACAATCACGGGTGTGAATGTCGAAAGATCGGAACCCGAACGGTGCGGAACCGTATCTAAACCATGACGCGCGTTTTCCGGGATGACACAGGGATCTCCCCCGCAGAAAAACGTTGTACCAAGGGTCTTACCTGGTTCTATCGGTATTTCTCTGTAACCAATATTGAACTCATTCTCTACCTTTATCCCGTTCGTTGGATTGCTGTTCGCTGTCCTCTCGGGTTTGTCAAACGAGTCGGGAGAATATTCTGTGCCGTCAGTTCACGCGTGCGACGTGGACAATGGAAACGGATCGGACAAGCCGTGCGAGCCGGCATGCACAAGGCCCGCGATCAATTTGTGCTTGCGGATGTATGTCGTGGGTACCTTTGCAATCGGGCACAACAGCGAATTGATGATCTCTTTCTTCATCACCACGATCGCGCGCAGGTGGTGTCCTGCTCAGACATCCATGGGCTGGAAGGTCTTCGTCGTGCGCTCGACGAGGGCAAGGGTGC
>JAJDBL010000233.1 GCA_029261375.1 Nitrospirales bacterium | reverse complement strand
CCATTGTCAGGCTCCGATTCAACAGATTTCCAACATCGTTAGCGAGTTCGGTATTGATTCGCGTAATCATCGCGCTTTTTGAAAAGTCCCCATCCTGACCAAACGGAACTTCTCGTAGCAGGAAATAGCGAAAGGCATCAGTGCCAAACTCGTTGACCATCGCATTGGGATCAACCACGTTGCCACGACTCTTGGACATTTTTTCGCCATCAACTGTCCACCAGCCATGTGCAAAAATCGTTTTAGGCATTTCCAATCCCATGGCGTGAAGCATCGTCGTCCAGTAGACAGAATGAGTCGTGAGGATGTCTTTTCCAACGAGATGAATACTTGCTGGCCACCAGGTGTTGAATTTTGTGTCATCTGAGAGATACCCAATGGCCGAAATATAGTTGACGAGCGCATCAAACCACACATAGGTCACATAGTCTTCAGCGAATGGGAGTGGAATGCCCCAACTCAAACGGCTTTTCGGGCGTGAGATACAGAGATCGCCTAGAGGTTGTTGGAGAAAACCAAGTACTTCGTTGCGGCGGCTTTCTGGGCGAATGAAGTCGGGATTGGTTTTGATGTATTCAATGAGCCAATCTTGATGTTGTCCCATCCGAAAGAAGTAGTTTGATTCTTTGATTTGCTCGACTGGCCGGTGACAGTCCGGGCAGTTGCCCTCAACGATGTCCTTTTCTGTCCAGAACCGTTCATCGAACAGGCAATACCATCCCTCATAGGTGTTCTCGTACAGATCGCCCTTTTTTGAGAGGGTATCCAGGATCTCGCGAACGACTGTTGTGTGGCGGGTATCCGTCGTACGAATGAAATCGTCATTGGAAATATTGAGGCTCTTCCATAAATCTTGGAAGCGCGTAACGATGCTATCCGTGTAGGCCTGAGGATCAACGCCCTTCTTCTCTGCGGCTTGCTGTACTTTCTGTCCATGCTCGTCGGTTCCGGTGAGGAAGAAGGCTTTTGATCCCGTGAGTCGGTGATATCGTGACAGCACGTCGGCCGCGATGGTGGTATAGGCGTGCCCGATATGGGGGACATCGTTGACGTAATAGATTGGTGTGGTGATGTAGAATGGTGGCTTCATGGTGTGTGGTTCTTTGCAAACGCGTCGTACATGTTGAGCAGGATGACTTCGAGCTGCAACTGCGCGTTTAAGTTTCGTTTCATACCTTGGCGCATTGTTTCGAGTCCTTCTAAAAGACCGATGATCGCATCGGACGAAATGTGTTGACTTGCCGTGGTCAGCTCTGTGAGGCGGTCGTGATTCATGACGCGTTTGGGTGTATCCGATGTCTTCACAATAAGCATGTCTCTGAGCCAATGTACCAACCAGGTTAGTGCGGCCGCTGGCGAGTCTCCTTTGGTGATGGTTTCCGCAGCGTTGAACACTTGAACCACACCGCCTTCCATGAGCGCATCAAGACCAATGGTATTGATGACACGATCCCGCTCCTGCCGAATACCATCAGGGTCGACGGTATAGGCGACACCGAGGCGTCCTTGGGAAAAGCCAGCGAGAATTCTGGCTGACTCGGTTGATCTGTCTTGGTGCGTTTCAAGCGCGGCTTGAACTTCCTGATTTGATAGGGGCGCAAAGCGCAGTCCTTGGCATCTGGATCGAATCGTCGGCAGGAGATGCCGAGGTCGCGCACTGGTCAGAATAATCAGGCTATGATCCGGCGGTTCTTCAAGCGTCTTGAGGAGACTGTTGGCGGCTGACGCATTCATGCGGTCTGCCTGTTCAATGGTGTAGATCTTGTATCGTCCAATGAGTGGCCGGTAGACAAGGTAGTCTTGCATCTCGCGGATTTGCGCGATCTTAATCTGATCGCCATCCGGAGCAATGGTGAATACGTCCGGGTGGACGCTATTCTCGACCTGTTTACACGCCCAGCATTGTCCACACGCGTCTGAACCGTTCTTTATGGGTTCTTCGCAGTTGACGGCCTGCGCAAACATCTTCGCTGTTAGCGATTTACCTATTCCCTCTTCTCCGAAAAATAGATATGCGTGCGCGACACGCTCTTTGGCGAGGACGGCCCTCAGTATTTGTTTGGGCCGGTCGTGACCGATAATGCTCTCAAAAGACATGGCTAACCCAATCGCTTCTCGATAAATCGTTCAGCATGACGCCGAATTGCAGCTTCGACTTTCTCTGGAGACTGGTTAGCGTTGACGATACGTATGCGATCAGGCTCGCTGCGTGCGATTTTACGATAACCCGCACGCACGCGCTTGTGAAATGCGAGTTCCTCACGATCAAGCCGGTTCATCGATGCGCGATTGCGACAGCGTGCGAGTCCGACTTCAGGAGGCTGATCGAGGAGAAACGTAAGCGCCGGCTTTAACTCGCTGGTGGCAAAGCGGTTTAGATTCGCAATAAACGTGAGGTCTCGTTGTCGTCCGAACGCTTGATAGGCCACCGTGGCATCCGCGTGACGATCAGAAATGACGATCTTTCCCGCTTCTAATGCTGGGTTTACGACCTCTGCGATGTGTTGTGCTCTGTCCGCAAGGAAGAGGAACAGTTCACATTTAGGATCGATAGGATCTGTCGTGTTTTTGAGAAGAATTGAGCGCATGGATTTCCCCGGCCTCGTTCCCCCCGGCTCTTTGGTCACAACGACTGAATATCCCGCTGAACGAAGAAATCTAGCTAAATGCGGAATCTGCGTGGTCTTTCCGCTTCCTTCTCCCCCTTCAAGGGTGATGAAGGTTCCGGAATACTGTTTGTTCCACATGACGATGGCCTGGTTTGAAGGGTGGTAAACCGAAAATCCGAGGTCACTATTCAGGTATGTTGGCCGAAGACCGAGGATTTGCAGAAGGTTAACTCGTTAACAACGCCGAAGAAGCGTTGCCGGTACTCTTCTTATGTGCGGCAATCAGTCGATATGGAGTCGTAATCTGCCTTGCTAATCAGCCTTCAACCTTCAGCCTATATACCTGGTCTGAAGCCGATACTAGCCCAGCAAATAGTAAATAGCAAGAAAGCCGTTGCGTGCTATTCTCTAGGACTGTTATCATCTCCATCTTGTTGAAAATCCATAAGAATTCAGGATTATGATGCTGCCGCTGAACGTCGACAAAGCGAATCTGAAACGCTACTTTTTCACG
>JAJDBL010000232.1 GCA_029261375.1 Nitrospirales bacterium | reverse complement strand
GACACCGTTCTCGCGCGCGTTTCCCTTTTTGTGTCGCCTCTTCTTTGTGGGTACAGACGTATTCGATCGTTTCAGCCAGTTGCTGGACGTTTCCGGGTTCGACGAGGTAGCCACAGTCGTGTAAGACCTCGGGAATATCGGACACTGTGGTCGCGATAATGGGTTTCGCCATGGCCATCGCATCGAAAAGCTTTGCCGGCGTTTGTCCGCGAGTCTGGCTGGATCTGTGTTGTGGGATCACGACAACGTCGGCCGCCGCGACGTGACGCGCCACCTCGTTATAGGGGATCTTTGGCAATATGGTCGCGCGGCCGCCTAATTGACGCGTGGCTGTTTCCAGATGCGTGTCGTGCTTCTCGGCGCCAACGATCACGAGTTGAATATCCGGATTGGTGATTCTCTGCATTGCGTTCAATAGGTCGTTGAGCCCTTTGTGTTCCCGTGGGGTTCCTAAAAACATGACGACGTATTTTCCGGAAAGGCTCAAGCTGATCTTTGCGGAGTCTGAATCAAATCGTGTGGGATTGAGGATTGTCGTGTCACGACAATGATGGAGCACGAATCCGGAATAACGCTGTTGAAGAAAGGCGTTGCTCACCGTAATCGCGTCTGCCGCGTTAAGTAGTCGTTCCATCAGCCATAGGTATGGCAGACTGCTTGGACGTGAGAGATCAAGTCCCTGAATGATAGTTTTGCATTGCTGCCATATTCCTGAACGATGATAAAACCCCAGCTCCCAGTCATCGATATCGACAATTAGTGGTGTGCCAGACCCCCATTTCTTCAACAACCCTACGCCGAAGCTTGTGATGCGTGGCTTGCATGCCACGATGATATCGCCATCAATCTGTGCGAGCATCTGTCGGATGGTGTTAAAAAAGAGAGGGAAACGACGCCAGCGAAATGTTGTGATGGGAATCGATGTATGTCGTAGCGGAAACCAGATGTCACCGTCTGTGGCGGGACCGAGAAGTTCAACCGTATGAGATTGTGAGAGGGCGTGTGCGAGTGTGACCGCCCGGCTTAAGCCGTTGTTCGAGCAATCAGACACCAAGATCGATATCTTGATCGGCCGATGTGGGGTTCCTGCGTGGTCGTGTTGCACAGGGTGAGATGCTTCAGGTTGCGCCATGCGTTCTCAATGCGCTCGACATGACAACGGGGTCATGTGAAATCATGACGCGAGTGCTTGCGTGATGATGGTCGGCAGAGAGTGGTGTATAGGCGAATGAATTTGTCGACGCAGATCTGATCACTCACAGTCTCCAAAGCCCATTCGTGTGCCGGGACGGGATAAACGAGTCGGCAAGACAGGTGATGCGAAGCGGCGGTGTCATTGCGGCGTGACGAGCGATAGATCGTTCGATATCACTGGGGTATCTCGTGGATGGGAGATCCGGGATGTACTGCGCCACATAGCCTTCTCCAATTCATCCACATGTAGAGAGCGGCTGACATGCCAATGAGCAACTCAAGGACCTCAGCGAGTAGTCGGGCAGCAAAGAAAATGAGGGTGTCGCCGGGCGGAGTGAAATAATTTTGGAAGTCCAATGCGGCGAGGATCGTGATCAGAACGAACCAGCAGGTGAGGGCAACCGGGGTGCCGATATCCCGAGTCTGTCGTTGTGTGTAACACCAGACTCCTGCCAATCCTCCGAGTCCATACACGATGCGCAGCATTTCAAACGGCGCATGCAGACCGGGCAAGTTATGAAGGTTGAGCTCTCCTTGCGTATTGATGGCTGTAATCGCCGCGGGGGGCTCAAAGTCGAAGAGCCACTGACCCCATGAGATCTCCTCCATTCCTGCGAGAAAGAGCGTCGCTGAAAATATGGCGTAAAACCCGTACGTCAACATGCCTTTTCCTTGACGGCGCGTGGTTCGTGCTAGCTGTACCCCTACGATTGATGCACACAGGAGCGTCACCAGGGTGAGGAGTTCGACCGTGTGGTTTTCCGATTGCGTGACTGCGGCAATGGGACGTGTGTTGGGGATGGCCCAAAGAAATGAGAAGACAAGGACGATAATGACCGGCGCAATGGTGATCGACCGTAGGGTCGAGGCCGATAGGCGATAGGTGGCGGCGCTTGCGCTGAAATCAGATCGGAGTGTCCCCATGAGCGGCATCGTGTCCAGGTCGTCGTGACGTGTCATCCTGCTCCACTGACAATGCGCGCTTTGATGCCATGTTTCGGACGAAGGGTTATTCCGGCGTGGGGCACGATACGTTGTCCGGTACACAGCTTCAGTCGAATACGTTGATAGAGTGACGCCAAAATCAGAAGGCATTCTTGGGTGGCAAATACTTCGCCGATACACGTATGCGGGCCACCGCCAAACGGAAAGTAGGCGAACCGAGGGCGTGTGGCTCTCGCGTCATCGTCAAAGCGCTCGGGTTGAAAACACTCGGGGTCTGGAAAATAGCGGGGATGACGTTGCATGACGTACGGGCAGAGATAGAGCTTCGCGTTCGCGGGAACTGTTGTGCCGCTGGGAAGGGTATCGTCTTCTTGCGGGACTCGGGCGTACACCCATGTTGGCGGAAATAACCGCAGTGACTCCGCGAGTACCTTGGCGGTATACGGCAGTTTCGACACATCGGCTAGCGTGGGAGGCTGTCCGTCGAACACACGATCGAGTTCGGCACACATTGTTGCTTCCGTCTCTGGGTGCGTGCATAGCAAGTAACAGGTCCAACTCAGCGCCTCGCCGACGGTTTCGTAGCCTGTACTGGTCACGGTCAGCACTTCATCACGGATGTGCTGATCAGTCATGTGCGAGCCATCGGGATAGGTAAGATCCATGAGTGTGCTGAGCATATCCGTCGAGGACACAGGATGTGCCCGTCGTGATGCGATGATGGCATCAATCGTGTGATCAATGGTCTTCATGGCTCGATGATAGTCGCGAACGATGGATGTTGGGAGGAATTCGCGGAACGGAAGTCGTGCGTGATAGAGATAATCGGTATATCGGTTGCGTGCTCGTACGGCGTTCTCGAATTGATCATCGTCATCCCGAAAATCGCAGCCAAACAGTGTGTCGACAATGATCGACGAGGCCAGGCGTTGAAATTCATCTGCGATGTCGACAACCCGGCCGTCGTTCCAGGTGGAAAGCATGTGCTGCGTTCTGTTGACGATCACCTCACCCACTGATTCCAGCGACGCGCGTCGGAACAGCGGCATCAAGAGAAGCCGTTGCTTCCGGTGTTCCGCGCCAGAACTGGTAAGCAAACCTTCTCCAGCCCGGCGCTTTCCTCGCGCGCTAGTTAACCGTGGCGTCTTCGTATACCTGTACGCATTCGTCTCCAGGACATGTTTGATATCTCCTGGATCGGTCAGCAGGTAGGTCTGTTCCCCGAATCGCAGCTTGATGACAGCATCGTACGGAAACCGGTGTCGTGAGAGGAATCCTAATGTTTTCCGGATAAAAAATGGGAAGCGCGCATTGGCGACGTCCTGCGGGTGCGAGGTGCTCGCACCAGATTTCGTTTCAGTGTCGCCGCGCACTTGTTGGTAGAGGGCGAGAAATCTGTCGACGCACGTGTCTTCGGTCAGGTGTGTGAGGGCTCTCTCGCGTGCCGCGCATCCCATCGTTTCTGCCAAGGCGCGATCTTCCAAGAGTGAAAGAAGGCGAGTGGCCAATTGCGTTTCATCTCCGGGTGGCACAAGCCACCCTGTCTTTCCGTCGAGGACGACTTCAGCGGCGCCTCCTGTATTTGATGCGACCACAGCGGTTCCACGCATCATGGCCTCCGCTACGACGTTGCCGAACGGTTCGGCGTTCAGAGAAGGGGAGGCGTGGACCCAGGCTGACCCCAAGTGCCGTTCTAAGTCCGAGCGAGGGCAGTGACCGAGGAAAGAAACATTCGCGGTCAGGTTGAGTTGGCGAATCACGTCTTCGAGATTGGCGCGCTCCGGTCCGTCGCCGGCAATCACGAGCTGTGCTGTTGGAAGCCGCGTGACCACGATGGCATATGCGCGCAATAACACATCGATTCCCTTCGACCACGCCAATCGGCCAGCATATGAGACGGTTGGAGGTGACGTGAGCGGAGGACGTGCTGGTTCAATCGGAACGCCGTTCCACAC
>JAJDBL010000231.1 GCA_029261375.1 Nitrospirales bacterium | reverse complement strand
GAGCTCGCTGGTGTCATGGCGCAATGTGATCTGGCGATCGGATCTGGTGGCGGATTAAGCCTAGAGTTGGGAGCAATCGGACTGCCAACCGTGCTCATTGCTGTTGCGGACGATCAGGTGGAGCCATGTAAAGCGTTTCATGACCAGGGTTTAGCGTGGTATGCGGGAAACATTGCTTCGCTCACCCCCGACGTATTTCAGAAGACCTTTGAAGCGTTTGTCTCTGGAACAGCTTCGCGACGGGATCTTTACCATGAAACTCAAAAGGTGTTTCGGCGTCCTGGGATCACCCATGTTGCGAAGGTTATACAGGGAATTCTCCAAGCCAAGAAGAAGGGCGTTCCGCGCCTAGTGCATGCGTGACGAGGGTAGACGGTCCCATGACGTTCATTTTGCCATGTGTACGGAGAGATTAAAGTGACGACGACGAATAGCTATCAAGTGATTGATGATCCAAAGTATGGCTATGCCCGCGTTGATCCAATTCCGACGGACGAGGAGGTGGAGCGATACTACCAGGAAGAATTCTACGCGACGACCTATCAGGCGTTTAACGATTCCGCCCAAGTTGTTCAAGACGAGCAGCGTGACTTCAATCGAATGCGATACCACGATGTATTGGATATCGCATCTTCGATACTAGGAGGGATGACTGGGCGATCGGTATTCGACATCGGATGTGGGTTCGGAGAATTCCTGAAGTTTGCCTCAGAACAGGGTCTACATTGTGCGGGAATGGAAGTGTCGACGGAAGCGGTTGACCACGTCAAGGGGTTAGGTTTCGACGTCTTCCTCTCCGAGATTCAGACCGATTTTAGCATGGTCGGTGACACACGGTTTAACCTCGTGACATTGTTCAATGTGCTTGAGCATGTGCGAGAGCCGGTAAAGGTTCTGACCGACATTCGTACGCACCTCATCGACCCAAAGGGGGTACTTGCGGTTGACGTCCCGAACGAGTTCAACCTGTTCCAGACCGTCGCGAATGACGAATATGATCTTGAGCAATGGTGGGTGGCGCCTCCGGCACACATTAATTATTTCAGTCCCACCTCACTGAAACGGACGCTTGAACATTCCGGATATGAGGTTGTCGATACTGTCGCGTCCTTTCCGCTTGAGCTGTTTCTCTTGATGGGCGATGTGTATGTGCATGATCAGGAGAAAGGCAGGGCGTGTCACGATCGTCGTGTACAGTTCGAGCACACACTGCGGAAGCACGGGAAGACCGCCGAACTTGTGGAGTTTTACCGACTCCTTGCACGCGCAAACTTAGGACGGCAGGTCACCTGTTATGCGAGACCGCGTGCATAGCATGCAGGACGTGACCCTCACGCAACTCAACGAAGCGGACTTGTCTCAAACGCTTGAATGGATGAACAATCCTCGAATCGCCCGACCCTTCCTCAAGTCGGGAACCATAGTGCCGGACAGGCATCGAGCGTGGTATGAGGCCGTGCAACACGATGTCACTCAGAGTGTATTTGCGATCCATACACCGGGTCACGGGCATGTTGGAAACATCGGGTTGAAGCATATCGATCGCGTTCATCGATCAGGAGAATTATGGATTTATATCGGGGAAGAGGCACAAGGCGCGGGATTTGCGACAGCCGCCGTTGAAGCAGTCATCCGCAAAGGGTTTGAGCAGTTCATGCTCAAAAACATTTCCCTCCGTGTTGCACAGAACAACACTCCCGCGATCAAGCTCTACGAAAAGGTAGGGTTTGTTCGTCATAGCGGCGTGCAAGAGAGTCTCGACTTTGAGGGTCAGCAGGTTCCTGTGTTGAGGATGGAACTCCCTGAGCGTGCCTGGCGAACCTCGCGCGGCTTGGGGCCGAAAGTCGCGTTGATGCAACCCATGTTCTTGCCGTGGATCGGATACTTCGAATTGATTGATGTTGTGGATGAATTCGTCTTTCTCGATGATTTTCAATTTCAGCGGCAGAGTTGGGGACATCGCAATCGTCTATTTCTCTCTCCGGGAGTCGTTGGGACTGTGACGTTGCCTATTCAGCATCAACACAATCTCGATGCCACCTTCTTGGATCTGAAGGAAAGTGAGATCACCTCGTGGAGAAAGAAGTTTTTGAAATCAATGCACCATTCCTATGGCAAGGCATCGTATGCCAGAGAGATCATCTCGGTTATCGACCAGTGGTTTTCTTCGACCTATGACAACGTGGCGGATCTAGAGATTCGGTTTATTGAAAAAATTGCAGAGTATCTCGACATAAAGACAGTGTTACAGCGTAGCTCGACCTTTGGGGTAACAGGCCAGTCGCGATCGTGGCGTGTGGAAGCATTATTAGGGCGAGTTGGCGCGGGAGCATACTATTCACCTCGCGGATCGTTTGGATATATGCGAGAGGATGCGGTGTTCCCACTCCCTCATGTCCCTGTGTATTTCCAGAACTTTAATGCCACGCCATACCCTCAAGTCGGGAACGAAACGTTCGTCTCACACCTGTCCGCAGTGGACGCCCTGTGTAATGTAGGGGCATCGGGTAGCCGGTCCTTGCTGAGAGGCACTTCTCATTGGCACGATTGGCAGGAGATGATCCAGGCTGAATCCACTACTACTGTTTGTGACGGCAATCGCACCACTGGAGCGTTGGTTGCGACGTGTTGATGCATAGCCCCAGAGCGATGTCGACGATGGCAGGGAGGGAACGATGACGATATTTGAGAAGAATGTTGAGGTTCTAAACAGGAACTATCCGGAGTTGTTGCCATTTCTTGGAGAAGAAGTGTCTACGGATCATATTGAAGTCTTGCGAGCGGAGAGCGGTGCCGTACGACTCATGGTGACGACTCGTGAGGGGGATACCGTTGCGGTACATAATGCCGATGATCCGGTGACCGTCGCTGAGGAGACGGCAGAGAACATGGACGTTGAAAGCGGTGGAGTTCTTGTGTTGCTCGGAATGGGTGTGGGTTATTTGGCGAAGGTGTTGGCAGCAAAGGTCGACGAAGGTGGAGGGTTGATTGTCTATGAGGCAGATCCAGCCATATTCAAGGTCGCCGTGCAACACCTCGATTTAACTGATCTTCTATCA
>JAJDBL010000230.1 GCA_029261375.1 Nitrospirales bacterium | reverse complement strand
CACCAACTTCCCTATCCCGGGAAGGGTAAACCCATTCTTCGCCTCTTTGTATGCCAGGGTTGAAAGCTCATCGAAGATCCCGGCCATTGCCTGCTTCGTGATGCCCGCTTTGGTGGCGAGGTGACCGATAATCGCGCCTTGGTCATTGTGTTTGCCATGCGCTGTATCTCCTTTCATCTCGTCAGTATGTGGTGGGGTTTGCGACGCTCCTGTAGACATGGAATGGACGCATATCGACCGATGCGATTGTGGCAGTATTCCTCACCCATCAATGGGATGGTGCGGCACTTGTCCCCGTTTTGATCAGCACTTCTGCTCCTCCCACCCTCTCCCATGTGTTTTCAGCGCGATGTTTTCGCCATGATCCCACGTCGTTTACCTTACGCATGGCGGCGACGTGGATGATGGGTACGGGGTTTGCATAGGGTGTACAGACACAAGGTGTACATCAATGCCTCGAGAAAGGAGTGCTCCATGAACAGCCATTCAGGCAACACCGTTCCTTCCTTCCGCCCCCACATTCAACCAAAAGTGATCGCTGTGCTGTGGTATCTGCTTGATAACTTCCCTGACCACGTCGTTCTCGTCAACGAGATGGCCGAGGAACACGCGGCCATCTTTACGATCATTCATCGTGAAGGTGGCGCGCGTCATGACGTCGTTGTGATGGATGAGTTCATCGAGACATTTGAAAACTGTGCGTTGGAATTACACAACAGTGGCATCATCGAACTGATGTCCAACAACATATCGCAACCTGCGTCTATTACGGTGGCCAAGGATGGCATCACTCTTGCCGAAGGGTGTAAGCACACTCCTACGCAGTAGCAGGAAAGGTGGCTAACACCGCCAAGGCGCCACGGTGACCCTACGACGTACCGACTAATGGCGGCTGATGAATCGGCAGCAAGATGGAGAACGATGTCCCCTGGCCAACCTTGCTTTCAACGGAAATGGTCCCCCTTATGTTCACGAATGAGGCGCGAGACGATCGCGAGGCCGAGCCCCGTGCCTTGTAATTCAGTTTACCTAACCCCGGGACGGTGAAGCTATTCTTAGCCTCGTACTTTCAATTGCGATTGGTTTGGCAAGCATCAGCCACTCGTCGGGCGGCCATGACACGTACGTCGATGTTGAAGTGTTTTCCAGCCTTTCCTGTCCACATTGTGCGGCAGCTAAAGTTTTTCTGAAACGCCTCCAGGAAGCACGTCCAGAATTGCGCGTTGAGGTACATGAGCTCGAAGAAGACTCCATGGTGCGTGACAGACTGGCAAGGCTGTTTAATGACTTTGGATACCAGACAGTCGGTGTGCCCGCTTTTCTGATCGGCGATGACTTTATCGTCGGTTTCTCAAGTGTTGACACGACCGGACAGCACATCATCAATCTGCTCGATCAACCGGAAATGCGAGAAAAGCGGAGTGTTCCGAGCGGGGCATGTGTTCTTGCATCCGATGCACCTTGCGACGATGCTGCGTCTAAGCAGACCCCCAGTTCAGCGGGTGTGGAGACGCAGCTCTTCGGCGAGCTCAACGTCGATGCGTTGGGGCTCCCAACGTTCACCCTCGCGATCGGACTTCTGGATGGATTCAACCCTTGCGCCATGTGGATCCTCCTCTTTCTGCTGTCTCTGTTGGTGCACCTACAGAGTCGGGCGAAGATGGTAGTCGTCGCGGGGACATTTGTGACAGTGAGTGGAATCGCGTACTTCGCTTTTATGGCGGCATGGTTGAACGTGTTTCTGCTCATCGGGTTTTCGCGGACCTTGCAGATCATCCTTGGCCTCGTTGCATTGGTCATCGGAGCAATGAACGTCAAGGAGTTTTATGCGTTTGGACAGGGGCTGTCGTTGACGATACCTGACGCTGCGAAGCCTGGAATTTATGCTCGAACGCGACGCGTCTTGCAGGCGGACAACCTAAGTGTGGCTCTGGGCGGAGTCGTTGTTCTTGCTGTGTTGGTTAACATTGTGGAACTGCTATGCACTGCCGGATTTCCTGCGATGTATACCCACATTCTGACTCAACAACAATTTCCTTGGTGGACCTACTACGGCTACTTAGGGCTCTACGTCATGGCCTATATGTTTGACGATGCGCTGATGGTCACAATCGCGGTTGTCACGCTCAGCCACCGGAGACTTCAGGAAAATGAAGGACGATGGCTCAAGCTGATTAGTGGTATTGTCATGGCCGGACTTGGGGGCGTGCTGCTTGGAAAACCAGAGTGGTTGTTCACGTTGAGTTTAAACTAGACGCTGTGAATATACGATTGTCTGGGCACGTCGTTAATGGAAGCGACACTCGTTGTTTGAAGCGTGGAGATAACCACCCACAACAGATAGAATCAATAGGTAATAAGATTCGCTCCAAACCCACTCATAAGCCGCGGTCCCCTAGGCGATGTTTGCCTGTCTGAAATACTGCTATAGCGCCTGTGCTCATTTTGTGCTCAAGAGCACCGCTCCCTGGCCTCATCAGGCCCATGTGACCCAATTAGTAAGAGGAGCCTAACGCGTTGTAAAATTAGGGCTCAGTGTGTTTGACTGAGGTGGAGGAGGAAGCGTGAATCGTCTTCCTAAACCGCGTGCCGGAGGTTCGATTCCTCTCGGGGGCGCCATTTTTTCGATGACCTACGCAACATCTACCCTCTCCTGCTCCCTGCAATTCCGGTTCCAGTCACGGTTGGGATCGAAATCGGTTCCTCTTGCGGCTGCCCTTGCGCCAAGTTTGTAACCCTTCCAAAACGCGATACCCCTTCAACAGCCTTCTGCAGATAGGATGGTGAGAGTGCGCGTATCGCTTCACTAATGCCGGAGTGCTCTGTCGCACAGGGGTGGCTATCGTTTGCTCAATGCCACTACTCATCTCTGGCAAGGACCAAAAAAACTGTAGAAGATCGGAACATACCGGTGAGGGAGTGGTGTAGCGATATGGACCAACGAATGCTCCGTCGTTATTCGGTTGTATAACAATAGACATATATATATCAATGACTTGCATGCATACGTTCCACAATGACCACTTCTGGCATGACCCTTGCTTGGATCATAGGAGGGGTTCGTGATGGCCTACGCCTGACGATGGTATACATCCAGGATCGGACCACCACGATGAACGAAGCCGACACCATCTGCAGGAGGAGGATCATGATCAGAACGCGATTGTTCACCACACTCATGGCGGTAGTGTTGACCATGGGATTCAGCGTGAGTGGGGCGCAGGCCGCGCCGATGAGTTACACCGATGAAACGGCGTTTCTGGGGGCTCTGACTGGGACGACGAGTACCCTGGACTTCGAGAGTCAATCCAACGGCGATACCGTCGCCACGGGCGGATCTCTCGGAGGCATCCAGTTTGACTACACCATCAACGGGGGCGCGGACACCATGCAGGTGACCAATGCCTTTAGCGGAACCTCAGGGTCCAATACCTTAGGGTTAAACAATGCAGATCTGTCGTTCCAGGATGGGGACGGCTTTGATCTGTCGTTCGATCCCAACACCACCGGCATCGGGTTGTTCCTCATCAGTTCCGATGCGTTAGAGCTGGGGGATGTGACCCTCACCACCGTCGAAGGGAGCGTCACCAACAGCCTGACATCGACCTTGCTGAGTGATGGAGGCTTAGCCTACTTCTTAGGGTTCACTGCGGACAATGCCTTTGACACCGCGACGCTCAGCTTTGCGAATGATGCAGACGTGAACTTCCTGTTCAACATTGATGACATTACGACAGCAGCTGCAGCACCTGTGCCTGAACCAGCCACCGTGCTTCTCTTCGGCACTGGCATCGTAGGACTTGCGGGCTC
>JAJDBL010000229.1 GCA_029261375.1 Nitrospirales bacterium | reverse complement strand
AGCGCATGCTTCCCACGATCACGAAAATACTCCGCGATGGTACAGCCTGCGTAGGGTGCCATAAACTGAACCGATGCGGGATCACTCGCGGTCGCTGAGACTACAATGCTGTACTTCATTGCGTCATGGTCTTCGAGCGTTTTGATGACCTTAGCGACAGTCGAACGTTTTTGCCCGATGGCGACATAGACGCAGATCACGTCCAGGCCCTTCTGATTGATAATCGTATCAAGGGCGACCGCCGTTTTTCCGGTTTGACGATCCCCAATGATCAGCTCGCGCTGACCACGTCCAATCGGAATCATCGCATCGATGGCTTTGATTCCCGTCTGTAACGGTTCATGAACGGATTTCCGATCGACCACACCAGGGGCTTTCACCTCGATCCGGCCACGCTCCTCGGTTTTGATTTGACCCTTCCCATCGAGCGGAATGCCAACCGGATCAACCACCCGTCCGATCAAGGCCTCACCCACCGGGACTTCGGCAATGCGGCCAGTCCGCTTGACGACATCACCTTCTTTGATCCCAATGTCGCTCCCAAAGAGTACGGCCCCGACACTGTCCTCTTCGAGGTTCAGCACCATGCCATAAAGCGAGCCCGGGAACTCCAGGAGTTCTCCAGCCATCGCGCCTTCAAGCCCGTAGACTTTCGCGATACTGTCACCGACTTGAAGGACAGATCCAACTTCACTTACGTCGGTTTGCTTCTCAAGCGAGCCGATCTGTTCACGAATAATTCGGCTTATCTCATCCGCCTTAATCTGCATCGTCAATTCACTCCTGAATCAGTGCTGTCTTCCAGCGTGATACTTGGGTTTTGATACTGCCATCAAAAACCCAGCCTCCAATGTTCACCACAATCCCACCGATAAGCGTCGGATCAATTTCAAACGACACGTCAACATCACGTCGAGTCGACTCTGCAAGACGTACCTTGAGGCTTTCCTTCTGTGCATCCGCTACGGGATGACTCGAACGCACCACGATGGAAAGATGCCCAGTTGCCTGATCAGCCAACACCACAAACGCAGCCGCAATTTCCGGAATAAAAACAATACGATTATGCTTCAACGCATAGGAGAGAAGATTGGAGAGGAGAGCCGGGCCAGCTACCTGAGAAGCCAAGGCTGCAAGGACCTTACGTTTGTCTTCAGCCGAATACAGGGGCGAAAGAAAAACAGACCGCAACTCCGACGATTCCTCAAACGCGGCGGCTAACGCCGTGAGGGCCTGCCGAATCGGGTCAATACCATCACGATCAACACTCTCAAACAGGGCTTTCGCATACCGTCTCGCGATAGGACTTGTGATCACTGAACGTACCAATTCGGGATTTGACAGAGATAGCTAGCGGCAAGACAAATAAAGGGGTTTAGAGACACAGCGCACGGTACAATGATCATCAATTCTTGTCAAGAAAACCGCCATTTCCCTAGGCGTACTGTTGAAAAAGGCCGCCAGCTTCGTTCTCGTCGCGCGGCCCCCTTCGACGTACAGACGTACGCCTCGGTCTCCGCGCTTCCTGCGGCCTTTCCTTCGGAAGACTCAGGACAGGACTGGACGACCTTTTTCAACAGTCCCCAACCGGGTTTGGGCTTGTCGGGTATAGAATAATTATGGTCGGAGAGCGATCTGCGCCGCTTTGAGTTCTTCGAGCGTTAGGACACTGTGGACTGTGACCCCGTGCTCTCGTTCTAACTGCTGACGGCCGTTTTGTTCCTGTCGATCTACGAGAACTAGTACGTGATCTACCTTGACGTCGAGATTGGACTGGGCAATGGATTCGATCGCGCGGACGATTGATTTTCCACTTGTCAGGACATCATCGACGACCAACGTTCGATCTCCCCTACGAAGATCGCCTTCGATGAGATTGCCTAGTCCATACCCTTTCGGTTCCTTCCGGATCATGAACGTCCGCCAATGTTCCTTCCCGCCACTAATTTGATGGGCAATAATCGCCAGGCTGGTTGACAGCGGAACCGCGCCGAGCACCAGACCACCAACCGCAGTAATTCCGAGCGACGCCACAAGAGAATATGCTGCTTCAGCAATGAGCGAGCAATTGGCCGGATCGGAAAGAAAACGACGACAATCGACGTAGTACTCGCTCTTTACACCGGATGCTAAAACAAATGGCTTAGACACATCCCATTGAAACGCCTTGGTTTCAACAAACGTACGCGCCAGGGATTCTTTTGACGTCATATGCCTCCCGCCATTGCGCAAAACCCTTCCGCACTCACCCCAACCCTCTCGTTGCCGAGAACTGTTCGGAAGGTGTCCACGATCTGATCGAATTTCTCCATCGTATTCCAGTCATCGGAATCAGCGGCCGCAATCATTGCCGGGATGGTCAGATCGCGCACTGCTTTCCGCCTTCGCGTCCGAGAACCATTGAGACTACCATCCCCAATGAGGTAGTGGTCAAGAATCACCGACGAGGCCACCGCGCCAAGTCGCTCCGCGAACGATGTCGGTTCCGCCAACGGAAGCATAGGGCTTACCACTCCAACAGTATTCAAGCCAGCCTTGGTTAATGCTCGTAGAGCGTCTAAGCGAGCAGAGACTGAATAGGCGTGTCGGGGAAATCCTGGAAGCGCCTCCTGATCGGTCTCGATGCTGATCTGGATCGTAAGACGACACCGTTCGTGCAAACGAGATAACATCTCAATATCCCAAAGCACATTCGGCGTATGCGTCTGAATCACGACGGTATCGGGAGGCAACTCCACCATTGCTTCAAGAATTCCTCGGGTAATGCGATAGCGTCGTTCTTGAGGCACATAAGGGTCGGTCACACTGGACATGAAAATCGAAAGCCATTCTCCTTTTCGTCGCACTCGTGCGTAATCTCGCCGATACAACGAGGCCGCATTCAACTTTACCATTAGCGATTGGCCCCACGGAGCGGCTTCCCGGGAAGCAAACCGCATCTCCGCGGCATAACACGCCATTCCGCACAGGCTTCGACCCAAGGAACACCCAACATACGGATTAAGAGTGTGGGAGAAACCAGTGAGAAAGCCGCCGGTCGGCGTCAGTATGGATTTCGCTTCATACTCGGTCACCGTCACGGGCAACACCCAATACTCAGTGATGAATGCTGAAGAACAAGTTGTAGAAATCGCGCCCCGCAATGAGTGGGAGGGGGAGATCCTTCGGGTCGCTCAGAATGAGATATCACTTAGGGTTTCAGAATCTCAGGGCTAATCACCCAGCGCACAACCCATTGTTCCGAGTGAAGACTTTCAAGGCATACGAACGTACCGGTCGAGAACCTCACGACGGATCGTGATTCGTCGCCGCAGACCAACAGCGCGACCAAGCGATCCAGATGCGGCAAGTGTCCGACGAGCATCACGTTCTCTCGCTCATCGACTAAACGGTCTTTCCATATCTCAGGGTCAGCATTCGGGGTGAGATCCGGATCAACCTGCATCGAATCTGTCGACGTGACAGATGAAGAGAGAATTTCTGCGGTCTCTCGTGCGCGAGTTTTCGTGCTGTGAAATGCCTTCTTCACATTGATGGTGATATTGGCCTGAACGAACGCAGCAACACGCTGAATATCTGTTTGTCCGGAATCACTAAGGGGACGCCGCGGGTCCGTCAACTCCGAAACCGCCTCACCATGTCGTATCAGGTACAGTTGCATTCTTCACACGCTACACTGTCGCTTTAGCTAGGGTATCGCCTTTCTAAACACTGGTCAAAATAACTAACATGGCGCGGGTGTTGGCAATACTGGAATGATTAAGCACCCTTCGTCAGGAGATCCTAGGGCTTCATACATCCCGGCAAGGTAAAACGCCCCAACGATCGCTGACGTGACGGCATCGAGTTCGTCGTGTGTCATTTCATCGAGCGGTGCGAACCCTTTGATTCCAAAACAGACGAGGCCATTGTACAGGTATGGGAGGCTTTTGCGTTTGCGTGGAATACGCAGGATATCCTGGGCGGCCCCGGGAAAGCTTTCGATGACTGTGAGGCCTTCGCGTTGTAATTCCTGTGCGATGGCCATCCCTCGCAGCGTCAGTGCCCGCATGCTTTGAATCAAGGTCCAATACACTCCTATTCCCCGCTTGCGTAGTTCACGTTCGCACAAACGGCTGATGCCATGTTTCCGGCAATCGCAGGCATCGGAGGTACAACATCGTCCCTTTGGAAGGGTTAACGGCGCATCGATGGAAACACAATCCGGCTTGGCGGCAATCGTTTCGCGAAGAATGTCATCGGTTGATCGAAGTGCCTTGGTCGTGACTTGATTCCCCTGAAGATCAGCCCATCCTGTCCTTCGGTTTTCGGAACCGGCGAGATAGATGCCTACGATTCGGCTGGATGGATTTGGCATTCGGTTTATGAGGTCTTCGATTGTTGGGGCGATTGGCGGAAATCGTCGGTCGCGTCGATCGACAGACTGCCCCCTTACCCTCCCCTCTCCCCCGCCTCGGG
>JAJDBL010000228.1 GCA_029261375.1 Nitrospirales bacterium | reverse complement strand
GCCATTGTCTTGGTGCTTTCTGCGGTCTTTGTCCCGGTTGGGTTCATTGGCGGGATTACCGGAGAACTCTACAAACAGTTTGCGATCACCATTGCGATCTCTGTCGCTATTTCAGGCTTTGTGGCACTGACCCTTAGCCCTGCGTTATGTGCGGTGTTGTTGAAACCTCATCAGGGATCGCAGGGGAGGTTCTGGGTCGTATTCAATGAAATGTTTGATCGAACACAAGCAGGCTACGCGGGGATAGTAGGGTGGATCGTGAGGCATGCCGCGTTGCCTGTTGTTGTGTTCGCGATGCTGCTTTTCGTCACTGCTGGGATGTTCAAAGCCATTCCCTCTAGCTTTTTGCCTGAAGAGGACCAAGGATATTTTATTGTGGTCGTCCAACTGCCAGATGGTGCTTCGAAACAGCGAACAGATGTGGTCTTGGAGAAAATAGAACGTGTGTTTCTTGCGAATCCTGTCGTGCATTCAACGGATGCGTTGGCGGGTCAGAACTTCGTGTTCGGTACGCGAGGACCGAATACCGCGACAATGTTCGTTCCACTCCATAATTGGGACGATAGGACTGAACCTCATCAAACCGTTTACGCGCAGATCGGGGCGGCATACCAGGCATTCGCGAAAATTCCTGAAGCATTAGTTCTTGCGTTTAACGCACCAGCCATTCAGGGTCTTGGTGCGACTGGCGGGTTTTCCGCGCAGTTACAAGATCCCAGCGGAGGCAATTTCGACAAGTTTTCGGTGGTTGCACAAGAGTTTGTCTCAAAAGCCCAGGATGACCCTGCTATTGGCGCGATCAGTACCAGTTTCCGTGTGACCGCACCGAGGGTGTATGCCGATGTGAATCGAGAGCATGCCAAGGCGCTCGGCGTCCAGATTTCAGATGTGTTCGATACGATGCAGGCGTTTTTCGGCACGCTCTATATCAACGATTTTGTGAAATTTGGCAGAGTCTATCGGGTACAGACAGAAGCCTTGCCAGAGTATCGATCTCGTCCAGAAGATATCAGTCAGATCTATGTTCGGGCACGAAACGGAGACAACTCGACAATGATTCCGCTGGACACGATCGTGTCCACGGAATTTACTAGTGGCCCTGATCCCGTCACTCACTTCAATGGATATAACACTGCGATGCTCTTGGGAGCAGCAGCGCCTGGTTTTAGTTCGGGACAAGCCCTCGACGCCCTGGAACGTCTGTCGAAAGAAATCTTAGTCCCGCAAGGCTATGATCTCGATTGGAGTGGAATCTCATATCAGGAACGTCGTGCGGGCGGACAATCGATGATGGCTTTCGCGTTTGGTCTGTTGATGGTTTTTCTTGTTCTCGCTGCGTTATATGAAAGCTGGTCCGTCCCCTTCGCTGTTCTCCTTGCCGTGCCTTTTGGCATGTTTGGAGCCCTGAGTGCGGTGTGGGCTCGCGGCCTCACCAACGATATCTATTTTCAAATAGGACTCGTCACGTTGATCGGCCTTGCCGCGAAGAACGCTATTCTGATTGTGGAGTTTGCCAAGCAGCGACGGGAAGCGGGCGTCCCGCTCATCGACGCGGCTATCGAAGCGGCGCGTCTTCGCTTCCGGCCAATCATTATGACTTCTCTGGCGTTTATTCTTGGTGTCGTTCCGCTCATGCTGGCGACCGGAGCCGGTGCTGCCAGTCGGCATTCAATCGGGACTGGGGTGTTCGGTGGGATGCTAGCAGCGACATTTCTGGCGATCCTTTTTGTCCCGCTCTTTTATGTGCTTGTTGGGAAACTCTCATCACCCGGTCGGGATGATCGTGTCGATCATCCGGGAGTCTCAACGGAAGAATCGCGTGCTGGTGAGGCGCGTTAAAATGCGGTTCTGCTGGACAGGACTTTTCGTCCCGTTGATCTTCACGTCTTGTTTGATGGGACCAGACTACACCAATCCGGGCATTCCACTGCCGGAGTCGTTTCGGATGGTTGCCCCAGGGGAGGATGCGCCATCTATCGCGAATCTTCCGTGGTGGGAACTGCTGCACGACCAAGAACTTCAGGCACTGATCAACATCGCGCTCGAAGAAAACAAGGATCTGCAACAGGCCGTGGCGAGTATTGAAGAGTTTCAATCTCGACTATCGATTGCGCGGGTCGACTTTATTCCTCAGGTTAACGCCACTGGGAATGTGCCCTTCATGCGGCGTAACGGGTTGACGTTTCCTGGGTTCGCGTCATCGAACAGCTATTTTCTGCAAGGCAGTTTGCAGTGGGAACTCGATGTGTGGGGACGGATTCGACGAGCGAACGAAGCTGCACGTGCGGAGCTCCTTGCGCAAGAGGAAAATCGACGCGCGGTCATCTTGGAACTCGTGAGTAGTGTGGCTCAGGCGTATTTCGATTTGCTCCAGTTTGACATGCAGTTCGATATTGCTCGTCGAACCCTCAGTTCCTGGGAAGAATCGGTCACAATCGCCAGGGCCAGGTTGCGCCAGGGTGTCAGCTCACAATTAGATGCCGATCAGTTTGAAGCGGAGCGAGCAAACGCTGCAGCTCGGCTTGCGGAGCTTGAGCGCAATATGGTGCAGACGGAGAATCGGCTCAGTGTATTGTTGGGCCGCAATCCTATGGATATTACGCGTGGGCTTTCATTGACTAAACAAGTAGTGCCGCCACAAGTTCCAGCAGGTCTTCCGTCGGAATTGCTGCAA
>JAJDBL010000227.1 GCA_029261375.1 Nitrospirales bacterium | reverse complement strand
CGTAGTTGTTGGTGTAGTCGTAGAGATAACTGAGGACCGAGAAAAGGGGCTTGGCAACCGTGCGAACGAGCGACCAGCTTCCGTAGATAAACCAGCCGAAATCAATCGTGTCCTCAATCCCAACATTAAGTGCCTTGAGCCCGTTATACGATTTTGGCCCGGCATAGAGTCGATACTTCGAGATCCCAGCTCCTTGGAACGGATCAACGATCACGCCTGCTGAAAACAGCTTCTCGGCGCGGGGAAAGACCTTGACCTTTCCATCTGGCGCACTCCCATCCTCTAAACGATCAGGAATCAACGCTGAGATGAAATACTTGTCCTGCAGCGCGACCCAACTGAGCTGCCCTTCACGGACTTCCTCCGCATCTGGACTCTCTTTATTGATCTCGCCATTCATGAATGTGGCCGGGCCGTTGATGCCGATGAAACTCTGTTCATTCCATTCAGTCACCCCAAAATTTGTGCCGAGGGTCACGATATATGGAGCGGAGAGTCCAGTGGTTTCAAGTTCAAGATCGACAAGATAGCTGTCGTTTGAGAAGGTCAGTTGCTTCGCGATACTCGCACCAGTCTGTGGATCCTGGTAGCGAAACGTAAGAGTGCCAGTAGGGTCAAACTCACTGAGTTCAAGGTCCCCACCTTCAACCACGTAGACGGGGGCCGAGAATTCGTGCGTGGGTTCAGAAGCTTCCGTTAATATGGTCAGCGGATCGGGGTACGACATCTCTTCGGGATGGGCAACAAGCTCAATTGGCTGGGGATCTTTCACATCGCTGCTGACATGACGTCGCAGCGTCCAGCTACGCAGGCCCCCACCCTCACTTGAGAATACCGCGCGATATAGATCGGTATTGATGACAATCTCCTGCGCCAACGCTAGAGGAAGGGTGCCAGGCGCGGGTAGCTCAGACAGCGCTGCCGGATTGGTCTCAGCAGAGAAATTCGTCCCCGAATCGCTGGTGTATGGGATATACGTCTCGTCTTCGGAGGCCGCGTCCTGCGATTCATCCACGATCTCCTCAAACTCTGACGGTGGCGGCTCGGGAGTAATGATGCCCATCTTCTCGAGAAGAAGCGGGTAGAAAATAATGATCGACAGCGAGATGACGAGGAAGAGGACGACGCGTTTTTCCATCTAGCGACGAAGGCCTTCTGAGGTCAGGAAACAGTTATAGGACAGGGTCATGCCCCCCCTCATGGAACGGATGACATTTCAGAAGACGTACGACGGTCAACCACGTTCCTTTCACGATGCCACGTTCCTGATACGCCGACATCGCATAAGACGAACACGTGGGATAAAACCGGCACGATGGGGGGAAAAGCGGCGAAATGACAGTCTGATACAGACGAAGGAGGAGAACAATACCCCTTGCCATCAAACAGGTAACTTCTTCACGAGGCCGTGTTTTTCTAGCGTCGATTCCATGGTCTGATGAATCTCCTGAAACGAGGCTGTGTCCATCTCCCGCTTCGGGAAAAATACGAGGTCTCGGTGCTCAGCTAATTCCATCCTGCCGTGCAGAGTCACTTCCCGAAACATGCGTTTCGCGCGATTTCTTCGCACCGCATTCCCAAAACGCCGACCGGCCATGATTCCAATTCGGTTGTGTGAAAGTGCATTGGGACGATGGAGGATCTTAAAGAACTCAGTACGAACCCATGTCCCTTCATCGAACATACGCTGAAAGTTCAGCCGATTCCGCAGGACATGCCGATGGCGAGCCATGATGTGGGGGAAAATTGGATGGGGTTAGACTGAGAGACGCGCGCGGCCTTTAGCCCGTCGACGCGCAAGAACTTTCCGCCCATTCTTAGTGCGGCTTCGCACCAAAAACCCGTGAGTCCGTTTTCGTTTCTTATTTGTGGGATTATGAAAGGTAAGAGACATAGTACGAGACCCCTTTTCGGCGTAAAATCAAACGATAGGGATTATAAGAACCCCCTCTGATGCTGTCAACCCAATGACAATAAAGGACAATCGACGCATACAACGTTCGACATCCTACGCGTTGACAAACACCAACACGGTTCATAAAATTCGCGCTTGCCACAGGAGTTATCCCCAGAGCAGCATGGAACTCACACCATGAAACATGTCCTCGTCCCACTCGCCAAAGGTTTTGAAGAAATCGAGGCTATTACAGTCATCGATATCCTGCGACGTGCGGGCTTGATGGTCACCGTCGCCGGAGATCCAGGCCCCGACGGAACGATACTCGGTCGGACAGATATCAAAGTAGCACCGGACTGTACGCTGAACGAAATCGCGGCACGAGACCCAGAAGATTTTGACGTGATCGTGCTCCCTGGAGGCCTAGGCGGGACCGAACGTCTCCAGAAAGACGAACGAATCAGAAAGGTTCTTGAATACGTTGATGCGAACAACGGCATCACCGCAGCCATCTGCGCAGCGCCAACAGTGCTCGCCGAATTCGGTCTCCTGAAAGGAAAAACAATCACCAGCCATCCCAGCGTAAAAGACCAACTCGGCGACGCCATCTACAAGAATGACCGCGTAGTAGTAGACGGACGCCTAATCACGAGCCAAGGCCCAGGAACAGCAATGGAATTCGCGTTAGCCTTAGTTGAGTACCTCGAAGGCAAAGACAAAATGTTAGAGGTCAACCAAGGCGTATTAGCCAAACTCTAGCAGGGCGATAGCTTCCGCCCCCTCCCCCTAGAGGCGTGGGTGACCCGGAGAAGCCCTTCGGGTCACGGGTGGGGGTGCTGCCTCAAAAAGAAAGATAAATCAAAACAATGTCTATAAAAACAATATTTCTAGACGCAGGCGGAACCCTAATCAAAGTGAAGGGAACCGTAGGCGAAGTGTACGCCACAACCGCAAAACGTCACGGATTCGAGATTCAACCAGGACACATCAACGGCGCATTCAAACAAGCCTTTGCGAAAGCCCCT
>JAJDBL010000226.1 GCA_029261375.1 Nitrospirales bacterium | reverse complement strand
CTGTAAAGCTCGTGCGCATCACGACCTCGCGGGGGGACAACACGTCGGCCGGGGTCGACCCCGCAAGCTTGGACTCGTGTGCGACGTGGTGGCGGGTCTCGCGGACCGCGAGGACAGTGAGCACCAGCCCGATCGCCACGAAACCTACGCCTAGATAGAACGGTTCGGGCCGAAGGCCGAACTCGGCCGCGATCCACCCGGTCGCCAGGGCCGAGAGCGCCACGGCGAAGTAGCCTGCAAATTCGTTGAGCCCCATGGCGAGGCCACGGTTCTTCGGACCCGCCAGGTCGATCTTCATGATGACCGTGGTCGACCATGTGAGGCCCTGACTGATGCCCAGGAGGGCGTTCGCGGCCAGGATCCACGACCAGGACGGTGCCCACATCAAGATGAACGGAACCGGGGCGGCCAGGACCCACCCTGCAATGAGGACGATCTTCCGGCCCCAGACGTCAGAGAAACGACCCGCAAAGTAGTTCGTCAGCGCCTTGGTGACGCAAAAGTTCTTGATGATTTTCCTTCCCTGACGGCATACGCCGTCGATGCCAGTATTTATAGTTTGAAGCCACGCGCAATCGTGCTCGCTGAGTCGGAATCCGACTTGGAGCAAGTGTTGGATTACGCACTCTCGACGGGCGTTCCGATTACTCCGCGTGCCGGGGGGACTAATCTTACGGGTTCAGCGGTTGGCGAAGGGATCATCGTTGATATCTCACGTATGAATCGTGTGCTTGAGGTCAACCGAGAAGAACGGTGGGCTCGGGTCCAACCTGGCATTATCTACGCTGAGCTGAACAAACAGCTGGCCCGACAAGGATTGATGTTTGGCCCTGACCCCTCGAGCGGCGACATGTGCAAAATTGGAGGCATGTTGGCCAACAATTCTTCGGGTCCTCATTCGCTCCGGTATGGATCGGTAAAAGACAATGTCAGAAAGCTTCGTGTGCTTCTGCCAAACCAGACCTGGGTTGAATTAGAACCCTACACAACCACCGACCCGAGACTACAGAAACTCCTATCCGAGCACAGAGAGTTGAATCACATTCTAGAGGATGTCAAAGCTCACGCGACGCTCATTCGTTCAAAGCAGCCTCAGGTGAGCAAGAACAGTAGCGGCTACAACGTCTTCGATATGGTCACTGAAATGGATCGCGGCATTGTCGACATGACGAAGTTGTTCATTGGGAGTGAAGGCACCATTGGCTTCATGTCCGAAGCCACGTTGAATTTGATTGATCGTCCGAAGGAGACCGCAACCGTGCTCCTTCATTTTCGCTCGCTTGATGATGTTGGCGCAGCTTTGCCAGAGCTTCTTGCATTAGATCCGACGGCATTAGAACTTGTTGACGGAAACTCGTTGGATCTCATCGGACGAGAACGCTTTGATATTCCGCAGGACACATCAGCAACATTACTTGCCGAATTTGCTCATCGCGACGAATCTCCCATCGCTGACCAGCTGACTCAAATGCACTCGGCGTGCCAGGGAAAGGACCTGTGTAGTCCTCCAGACGTCGCACGAGATGCCGACGCCCAGCAACAGCTTTGGGCCGTTCGCAAAGCCATCTTTCCGACACTCTACAAGTACAGCGCGACCCAAAAACCCATCAACTTCGTTGATGACGTTGTTGTCCGCGCCGAGCGTACTCCCGAACTCATTCGATATTTAGAACGTTATTTCGGATACCAGAATATTCCGGTGGCCATCTTCGGTCACATTGGTGATGGAAATGCGCACGTCACGCCACTACTGAATCTCAATGACCCAGATGACGTCGATCGAATGATCAAAGCTCACAAAGAGATTCACGACATCGTGATCAATGAGTTTGGTGGGTCCATCTGTGGAGAGCACGGGGATGGACGAGTGCGTGCAGAGATGTTGCGCCCAATGTACGGGGATGAACTATACGCAGTCTTTGAGACGATCAAGGCGACACTCGATCCTAATAACATTATGAATCCTGGTGTAAAGATTACGACGACGCCATTCCATGAACACATTGACTTCCCACGAATGGCAAAGCAATGCGCCACGTGTGGAAAATGTAACGCCGTCTGTCCAGCCTACGATATCTCAGGCTCTGAGGATATGAGCGCCCGGGGTTGGTTCCACATTCTGACGTCAGAAAACTACAGCTATGAAAACTCCAGCCGTGTTGTGGAAGCGTGCCTGAACTGCAAAGCCTGTCGAACCGCCTGCCCAGCAGGCATTGACGTGTCGGCACTTATTCTGGAAAAGCGGGCCGAGAACCCAAATCGCTTCGCAGGGATCGCCGTGGCCTTGCAGGCTAGAACATGGCTATTTGAACCGTTGGTGAAGTTCTTGGGTGCCACTCAGCCCCTGTGGGACCGTCCATGGCCACGGACGATCATGGAGAAGATCGCAGCACCCGCGTTTCGAATGCTTGCGTCGACAGCCAAGTTTCCACGGTCAATGCGTCTCCCGCGTTTTGCGGGCACATTGCTACGGGAACGGCATGCAGAACTCACGACAAACAATGGAAACAGAAAATCAGTCGCGTATTTCCATGGGTGTTCAGCAAACTATTTTCAAGACGGTGTTGGCGACGCGGTGATCGGCGTGCTCAAGAAAAACGGTATAGAACCTGCGTTGCCTCCGCAACGCTGTTCCGGAACGCCCATTCAAACGTACGGATATATAGACGAGGTACGAAAGAACGCAGAGTTCAACCTCGACTCCCTAGAAAGCTATGACACGGTTGTCACAGGATGCGCATCATGCACCCTCATGCTGAAAGATTACGAAGATCTATTTGAAGACGAAACGCACCGGGCACGGGCGAAGAACCTGAAAGGCCGGGTGAAACACATTTCCGAATTCATGACAGAACACCCTGATGCCGTAACACCGACCACACCGGTCAACAAGAAGATCACCTATCATTCCTCCTGTCACTTACGGGCAGCCGGTGTCACGAAGGAACCGCGCACCATGCTCAAAAACATTCCCGGTGTTGATTTCGTTGAGATGGAAGATGCGGAACGCTGTGCAGGGGGTGCCGGAACCTACATCGTCAAAAACTACGACGGATCACAACAAGTGTTTGAACGGAAACGGAAAGCCATACAACGAACGGGAGCGGATGTAGTTGCGACAAGCTGTCCAGCGTGTATGATTCAGTTGAACAACGGGCTTGAAGGAGAAGTCGAAGTGAAACACGTAGCCCAAATCATGGCGGAGGCATACGGCATTGAAAGTTAAGAAAGCAGACTTGTTTTTCGTGGTAGCTGCAATGGCCGTTGTAGGGGGGGTCGCGGTACTCCCCACTCCACTGGAAAGTAATCCGATGATCCCTGCCAACAAAACCCATCAAGCTGTGAAGAACCAGACGGAGTGTCTCAGCTGCCACTCAGCCGGAGGCGTATACCCACTTCCAGAACGCCACCTTACGAAGCGAACGGATTGCGCGAACTGTCACGCGAAACAGTAAAAATGGGACCGATCTCAGGGGCACGAAACTAGATCTCGCGGTGGACCAACTATTCGGGTACGCGCATTAGCTTTTGCAGGTTCTTGCGGTGACTGATGAATTGTTCTTGTAAAGAATCGGCGCGGGTGCGGCTTTACCTTCTTGAAGAGCACTAATGCTATTGTACATCGAAGAAGCGATGCTTAACTGATTGACAGCTGCTCTTCCTATACAATGTTGGAGAGGCATGGTAGAGCTAGTAAACCGGGATGTGGGAGAAACTTCCGAGATAAATTTCGTGGTTACCTCTCTTGAGGTGCGCTTTTCGTGATCATACACGGTTAAAGAATATTTCCCGGTTATACGCAAACCGGTTTGATACTCACCTGAGCCTCTTCCACTGCTACTCCGATAGTTACCTCCAAGCCAATCCACGTTTGTAAATTCCAC
>JAJDBL010000225.1 GCA_029261375.1 Nitrospirales bacterium | reverse complement strand
AGCCTCACCGCATCAGTCAACAGAGTTTCTAAATGGGCAACGGCTTCCTCAACTGAGCCTGTAAACGGAGTGGCCACCCCATATTCTGCAACTTCCTTAGCAGACCAGTAAGAGGTCAACGTCGGCGTTGATTCTCCGTGCGACGTATCTAAGGTCAATATCGTGCCAGGTATGAGCTTAGCAATACCCTTATAGATCGAGTAAGGAGACGGCACATAGTTATGGCGCAGATAGAGCGCCAAAGCGTTTCGATCGATTTGCCCATCGAATCTAGGATGCGCCCGAAGAGCTTTCAGCTCCGAGCCGAACAGAAACGTTCTTCCAACCCAGCCATAATATATAGGTTTGATTCCTAATCGATCCCGCACCAAGCTCAGCAATCTCGTACCACGATCCCAGAGTGCGAACGCAAACATACCAATGAACCGCTTTACTGCGGCCCTCACTCCCCACTGCCGAATCGATGCCAAAATCACCTCGGTATCGGAATGCCCATGAAAGGACTCTCCGAGCTGCTCCAATTCCATTCGCAAATCCCTAAAGTTATAAATCTCACCGTTAAAAACCACCACATAACGACCACAGAGCGATTCCATCGGCTGATGCCCATGCTGGGACAGATCGACGATAGACAAGCGACGATGCGCCAGAGCCACACCAACCTTAGCCTCGACCCACTCACCGTTGTCATCAGGACCGCGGTGGAACAGCGTATCCCCCATGCCCTTGACAGTTGCCCGCAACTCGTGAGTCCCGGATCGGAACGAGGCATCAAAAGCGCCAGCAATCCCACACATTATTCGCTCTTCATCCACCGACCGTCTACACTCACAAGACGCAACTATCCAGCCGCACTCTCAGTTCCTCACCTGGTGAAGGTTCTGATAACGCAAGATACACCTGGGTGCATTAGGACACCCAATCTGAATATAATTCAGCATGATGTTTGCGGTCCATGTGACCACATAGGACGACAGGTTGCAGGCGCTACCGAAGGGAGAAAGCTGCTACACTCAGCAACAGTGGATCATTCCAATCTGACCGAATCAAGCCACCAGATATCTGTGTTTCAAATTGATCTCACTAGGCTAGTTTACTGATACGTTAATTTCAAAGATCGCCTTAATAAGACTGCGGACTCGATGTCGATAAGTGTGATGGCTCATGACGTGTTCATGGGCTTGCTCGGCGATTTGCTTCCGACGGCCTTCGTCTTTGAACTCGATAATAACCTCTGGGAGATTGGAGAGATCGGGTTTGACACTTAGGTAGTGAACACCAGGCTCAAGTAAATCATTGTATCGCCCTTCCAACAGAAGCTGACATGTCTTGGTACCTATGGGCTCGAAATGCCTGGAGGAGATTGCTTTTCCGGAAATGAACTCAACCTCATCACGTGAGCCAATTGTTTCTGTAAGATCCTTTAAGCTTGCATGTGGTTGATTTTTCAGATATCTCTTCGCCGTCTCTATCAACTCACCTCGTTTGTCGAGATAACAAGAACCGGCCTCACCGCCAATTGTGCCATGGCATGTCCGCAAAAAACCCGCCCACTCTCCCCGCGCGATGGTCCCGTACCGTATATCGCACGACAGCTGATACCGTGAGCCATGCTGAATCATATGGTCCAGAAAATCATTGCGTTTTGTATCCCCAATCCATAGTAAGTATCTCGCCCCCCTGAAACCTATATCCATTGTTCGCCTTTGCTGCTGACCAGGGAAATACACTGCAGGGTTGAGTGCGTGAGGAAGGGGCAACACTTTCACCCCCGGCACATCCGCGTAGAGCCATTCCGCCGTATCTACAGGCAGCTGGGAACACGCAAACTCGGCGCCACTTTCATAAAGAAAAGTAGTTTTTTCCCACATCAAGTCATATTCATTCCCTAGGAATACCGCCATTTTACACTTTCGCTTGTGAAACCAATGACAGGTCTTTAACAGCAGAGACATGTCATCTCCAGTCGCTGAATGCAGAATGATGATAAACCCCACGTCTTCAATGACTGGCCGTTTGTTGTGGTAATCAATCAGATTCGAAATATCACATTCAACAACATCAAGGAGCTGGCTTTTCTTTAGCTCTTCACGCCAATCATTAAGATAGCCCTGGCGTGCGTAGTGTTCTGTAAATGCGCGTCCAAGCTTCCCTAAGTATTTTCCTCGTGAAAGAAAGGCGGGGAGCGCAAACGTTTCTGGAACATTCAATACTCCTCTGATTAGAGTATTGCAAAACACCACTGGCATCTTGGGAGGGCCATTAGAATGAAGAACAAGAGTTTTAATCTTTTCACGCATGTCGAACTCCCGAGGTGAAACAGATGGCGCGAATTCTTGCGTCACCTAGACGTGGAATGGTTGAAACAACTCTAGAATCTCGTTGGACCATTCCTATACCAGCCATAACATCGAACTACAGTTCCGATAGAAGCATCGTTGCTATTAAATGAGAGGACTCTCCATTCCCATACTCATCAATCTCACTGCGGACGTTGAAGTCGCGGGCTTTCCAAAGTCGATTCCAACCACAATCGATTGTTTCTCTCCACTCGGTCTCATCACGTAGAGTCACACAGGGTTTGCGATGAAAGTATGCTTCTTTCTGTAATCCCCCGGAGTCGGTAAATACATCTCGACATTCCGCCAGCAATTTGGCCATGTCCAGGTAGCCAAGAGGACCACAGATCACCAGCCCATCAACTGCAATAGCGTGTTGCTGGATCGCCGTGCGTGTACGGGGATGCAATGGAAGTACAATCGCGCATTCTTTTGCCTGCTTACGTAGAAATTCGAAAATCGCAGCGAGCTTCTCCGGATCACTGGTGTTTTCATGACGATGCACCGTCGCAACGGAATAGCAACCCGAAGTCACGTTGACCTCGTCAAGAATCCCGCTCGCAGAAGACAGTGCGACTGCGGAAAGCATAACGTCGTACATGACATCACCCACATGGTGGATACCCTGCACAATTCCCTCATTCCGAAGATTTGCGACAGCGGTGGACGTAGGACAAAACAGCAACGTGCTGACATGGTCAGTCAACACCCGATTGATTTCTTCGGGCATACTCCGTTTGAAGGAACGTAGGCCGGCCTCAACATGGGCCACCGGGATCTGTCGTTTCGCTGCAGCCAATGCTCCAGCCAACGTCGAATCAGTATCGCCGTACAGCAGCACGACATCCGGCCGCTCCCGTACCAACAACGACTCAATGGCTTCAATCATGCGCCCGGTGTTTTGACCATGACTGCCTCCGCCGATTCCAAGGTTACAGTCCGGCCGAGGAATGTCCAGCTCATCGAAGAACACGTCAGACATGTTGGCGTCGTAATGCTGACCAGTGTGGATTAGAATTTCTTGCACGCCATCGCGGCTCCGCAGCGCACGGGAGACGACCGCCGCCTTCACGAATTGAGGTCGAGCACCGACGATAGCTGCAACTTTCAACATGCTGCGGTGTCAGCGAGTATGCATGGTAAAGAAATCGTGGTTCGAGATCGCTTTGGCGATTCCCTCGCGGTTCGCTTTCGTCCATTCAACCGTCTTCTCCAACCCGTCACGAACTCCAACGTGCGACTCAAACCCAAGTTGCTCCCGCGATTTCTCGGTTGAGCCAAATCGCTTGCCTGAGCGATCCCAATCCCGAGCCGGCTTGAGATCAACGGGAGCAGCATTGCCGGTTAAATCGTTAATCATATTCGCCAATTCCAAAATGGTCGTCTCGACACCGGAGGCCAGATTGTACGCCTCTCCAGGAGTGCCTCGAAT
>JAJDBL010000224.1 GCA_029261375.1 Nitrospirales bacterium | reverse complement strand
AAACCCGGAGCGCATCAAGAGCATTTTGGCGGAGCATAGCTTCATCCCAGAAAGCTGGGGAGGGCAGACGATCTACGCTGAGGTCTCCGCGAAAGTGGGGACTGGCATCGAAAACCTGTTAGAGCTTATCCTCTTACAAGCTGAGGTTCTTGAACTCAAAGCAAATCCAAAGCGATTGGCTAAGGGTGTCGTGATCGAGGCGAAACTTGACCGAGGAAGAGGACCTGTCGCGACCGTTCTCGTCCAGACAGGAACGTTGAGGCTCGGCGACGCGTTCCTCGTGGGCGCACACACTGGCCGAGTACGCGCACTTCAGAATGATGAAGGCCGAAAAGTCACCGAGGTCACCGCATCGATGCCAGTGGAAGTGATCGGCATACCCATGGTCCCCCAGTCGGGTGACGTGTTTCTCTCTGTCAAAGACGAGCGAGTCGCTCGCGAGATCGCAAAGCGGAGACAGGAAAAACTCCGCACTCACGAACTCAGCCGGTCACAACGGCTGACCCTCGACGACCTCTATGCCAATATCCAAGAAGGCGACGTCAAAGACTTGAACCTCGTTATCAAGGCCGATGTACAGGGCACCACCGAGGCTTTGGCCGAATCCTTGGGAAAGATCGATACCCCCACCGTCAAGCTCAATATCATCCATAGCGGTATCGGTGGGATCACCGAGACGGATGTCTTGTTAGCCTCCGCATCACGCGCCATCGTCATCGGCTTCAACATACGTCCAGAGCCCAAAGCGGCAAAGGTCGCTGAACGCGAGGGGGTTGAACTTAAGCTGTATACCATCATCTACGACGCTATCAACGATGTAAAAGCCGCCATGGAAGGCTTGTTGAAACCCACCTTTAAGGAACGTGTCATGGGTCGAGCCGAGGTGCGACAGGTGTTCAGTGTTCCAAAGGCTGGTACCGTTGCAGGATCTTATGTTGTCGAAGGGCTGATTT
Organism: Nitrospirales bacterium; assembly: GCA_029261375.1. Lineage (GTDB taxonomy): Bacteria > Nitrospirota > Nitrospiria > Nitrospirales > UBA2166 > UBA2166. Next base: position 3,285 of record JAJDBL010000224.1, on the reverse strand, counting down.
CCCGCACATCTGAGGGCATTCGTGTGATCAGGGACAGCGTGGTTGTGTATCAAGGCACCATCGGATCGCTTCGTCGTTTCAAAGATGATGTCCGCGAAGCCGCCATGGGCTATGAGTGCGGGATTGGGGTACAGAACTTCAACGACATCAAAGTCGGAGACGTCCTCGAGGCCTTTCAACTCGAGGAGGAGACGAAGAGGCTCGCTTAGCAGTCCCGCATTTTCCAATCTGAGCCCTTCTCTTCCAGCCATGTCATGGTCGTCGCTGTCTACACGGTTGCGCTGCTCATTCCTGAAAGTCACTCTCTGAAGGATAAACGCCGAGTCTTAATGTCATTGCGAAGTCAAATCACCAAAAAGTTCAATGTCTCCATCGCAGAGATAGATCATCACGATCTTTGGCAAAAAGCCACGTTTGGGATAGCCTGTGTTGCCACGGAACAGCGACATGCCAATCAGGTGTTAGATCAAGCAGTGAACATCATGTACCAATTCCCGCTACTCGACGTGATCAGTTGCCATAAAGAATTCGTATAGAATCCAGGGAGGCTTTACTACTCGCGCTTATCGGATCCGCGCAGCGCTAATCCGTGCGCACATATTCTGAATGAATTCAGGCGGGACAGAGACAACGCGGTTCACACGCTACAGACCGGCTAGTTCGTCCCGGCCACACGTAGAATTAAACCTATGCCAAATCATCAACGCGTCTCTCGTGTAAGCGAGATGATGAAAGAAGAAATTGCTGATATCCTGACAAAGAAGGTCAAAGATCCGCGTATCGGACTCACCACAATAACAGGCGTAACGGTGACCAAAGACTTGCGCCATGCGTTCGTATCCTGCACCATTTTTAGTCCAGAGAATGCGGAACAGGAAGCCCTGAACGGACTGGAACAGGCCTCTGGTTTTATTCGGGCTGAACTCGGACGACGCCTACATCTACGCCGCATTCCTGACCTGACGTTTCGATGTGATGTCATGATAGAAAAGACGCACCGTGTGCTAACAATCATTGATGAGCTTAACATCGCGCAAGAGCCGCTCGGAGAGTCAAAGCACCCTATCCACTCAGAGCTAGGCAAATCAAATGGCTGACATCCCTCATAGACGAACGAGCCACACACAGGCGCATTAATGGAAGGCGTTCTTAACATCGACAAACCAGATGGCTGGACCTCGCACGACGTTGTGGCAAAGCTTCGCACTCTTCTGAAGATTCGAAGGATTGGCCATACTGGAACATTAGATCCCGCCGCAACCGGCGTACTATTGTGTTGTATAGGAAAAGCGACACGAGTGGCCGAATACTTGGTCGGCTATGAGAAAGAATATGAGGCAGTCCTACGTCTTGGGGAAACCACCGATACTCAGGACCGCACAGGCACCACACTGAAACGGTGGGACGTGACCAGCATCACGGAAGAACGATTACGTTCGGTGCTGAACCAGTTTATTGGGGATACCCTCCAAACTCCTCCGATGTATTCCGCAATTAAAATCAATGGCATTGCCTTGCATAAGCTGGCGAGAACGGGACACACCGTTCCTCGCCCCGCACGCCCCATACACATCAGAAACATTGACGTCGCTCAGATTCACGGCACCGACGTAACTCTCAACGTCACATGCTCTAAAGGAACCTATATCCGAACATTGTGCGCCGACATCGGGCACGCGTTGGGCATTGGCGCGCACCTGGGGAAGCTCGCTCGCCTTAGAATTGGATCTTTTGAGCTTGGGAATGCGCTGCGCCTTGACGAGGTCCAGGAGCTTCTTTCCCAAAATAAGCTCTCGTCCGCCCTACACAACACAGACGAGGTTCTGCAAGATTTTCCAGCTGTCGATGTCATTGAACCTATTGCCACGCGCGTCAGGCATGGTCAGGGAATCAGAGCTGAAGACGTTGCGGAAAAGCTCGGAGCCGGAGGGGCAGGTATGCTCGTTCGAATCCGGCAGTTGCGGGCAGGACTCCTCGCGCTCGGACGTCTTTCGTTTCCTCTAGAGGAACTCGGACGTCAAGGGGATACTCGAATGGCAATATCAATTGAAAAGGTTCTCGTATAGACAGTGAACTCCCTCAGGCTACCTAAGGGAGTTGGATAAACTGGGAAGTCTTCACTACTCGTTCACGCGTGATAGGGGCAGAATATTTTTGGAGGGAAAATGGCGATTAAAAATCCAGCAAAACCGCAATTAATCAAAGACTACCAACATCACGGAACTGACACGGGATCTTCTGAAGTTCAAGTTGCGGTATTGACGAATAGAATCACATACTTGACTGAACACTTTCGAAGTCATCCAAAAGATCATCATTCGCGTCGCGGCCTCCTCCTCATGGTGAGTCGTAGGCGGAAACTGTTAGATTACGTCCGTCGAGGGCATGAAGGTCAGTATCGGGACCTTATCCAGAAACTGGGCATACGGAAATAGCAAGCGGGAACCGCGTGGGAGAAGGGACGAAAATATGAGCATGAGGCAGACAGTCGAACTTGAAGTGGCCGGACGAACACTTACCTTAGAGTCAGGATGGATCGCAAAGCAAGCCCATGGGTCGGTATGGGCACGATATGGCGATACCGTAGTCCTTGCGGTGGCAACCGCAGCGAAGGACCCAAAACCAGGACTGGATTTCTTCCCATTGACGGTCGAGTATCAAGAGAAATCATACGCCGCCGGAAAGTTTCCAGGAGGCTTTTTTAAACGTGAAGGGAGACCGTCTGAAAAAGCGACGTTGACCAGTCGACTCATCGATCGACCACTTCGTCCCTTATTCCCGAAAGCCTTTAAGTGTGAGACGCAGGTGGTGGCTACCGTCCTGTCCGTGGACGACACAGGATCTTCAGATGTCGTGGCCATGACCGCTGCCTCTGCCGCGTTGGCGATTTCAAACATACCGTTTCAGCAGCCTATTGCAGGAATTCGCATTGGCCGAGTGAACGATACGTTTGTTGTGAATCCTGATATCGCGACACTTCAGGAAAGCTCCCTGAATCTCATTGTCGCTGGGACCGCCGATGCAGTAATGATGGTTGAATCTGGCAGCACTGGCTTGTCAGAAGAGGTCATGATTAACGCCATCGCCCTCGCCCACGATGAGATCAAGAAAATCATCAGTGCCATTGAAAAACTTCAAGCACTCGTCGGACAACCAAAGCGCGTGGTCGTGGAAGAAGAGCTTGATACCACTCTACTGAACGCGGTTGAAGATACGGCCCTGGAACCCCTTAGAAAGGCACTGACCGCCGGAAACAAGGCTGATCGCGAACTGGAGATTCGCACG
>JAJDBL010000223.1 GCA_029261375.1 Nitrospirales bacterium | reverse complement strand
CACTGCCACACGGTCGGCCATAGCCAGGGCTTCTTCATGGTCGTGCGTGACAAGAATTGTCGTCGAGCCGGTCCGCTCTAGAATTTCTAGCAGTTCGTCTCCCATCCGTTCTTTCATATCTGGGTCAAGGCTGCTAAACGGTTCATCGAGTAACAACACGGCAGGCCGAGGCGCGAGAGCCCGGGCCAGCGCCACCCGTTGTTGCTGTCCCCCTGAGAGCGCGCTGGGATATTGAGATTCAAATCCTTCCAGGCCGACCAACGCGAAGACTTCCCTGATTTTCTCCTGTCGGGAGCCTTTGGTGGCTCCTCGAAGTCCGAATGCGACGTTCTCATGAACCGTGAGATGTGGAAAGAGTGCGTAGTCCTGGAAGACCATGCCAACACCTCGATGTTCGGCATCAATCCACGTGTGTGAATTCGAGACGGTGGTCCCTGCAATGGACACACGACCGTGTTGAGGGCGCTCAAACCCAGCAATCACGCGGAGGATGGTGGTCTTTCCACATCCGCTAGGGCCGAGGATCGCAACTAAATCACCTTCGGAGACGGAAAATGAGACATCCGCGATCGCCGGTGTGTTGGCGCCAGGATAGGTGAGCGTGACATGTTCGAGGGAGATGAGTGGCGTGGTCGTCATGTCTCGATCAGTCGTCGGTCACGCATGCGTGAAAGAAGAAGCCAGGGAATGGCGGTGGCGAGAACCAGAGAGAGCGACATCACCGCTGCCGTCGCATAGTCGGCCTCAACCGTATGGATATAGATGCGGACAGGAATGGTATCAAAGCCCGCCGGACGGAGGAGGAGGATGGCATCCAGTTCTTTCATCGCGGAGATAAACACCAGTGCCCATCCTGCCAGCAACGCCGGCTTCGTTAGCGGAATGACCACTCGCGAGATCACTCCAAGCGTCCGGGTACCTAAACTTCGCGCGGCTTCCTCCATGTTCTGGTGAATGCCTGAAAGGGCAGCCTGAGTTCCCTGGACTGCCTCGGTGAGAAAGCGGATGAGGTAGGCCAAGATGATGACGATGACCGATCCGTAGAGCCAGGGGACGTAGGTGTTGTAGAGCAGGATCAAGCTTAAACCAAGCACGGTTCCAGGCACCGCATATCCGATCTGCGGAATGCTTGAAAGTGTTTTGCCCGACCACGGACCTAGTCGCTGCGAAATGTAGGCGACCATGGCTCCAATCCCAACCGCGATGAGGGCCGTCACCGTACCGATCCAGAGGCTGTTCACAATAAACGGCCATTGTTCGACGAGCACGTCATGGAACAACGGACCGATTCCAGCTTGATACAACAAGAGCCCAATGGGGAGAAAAAACGAAATCGTGAGCACCATCATAATCCATGCAAGCGCAGGCCATTTCCAGGAGCCAAGGTCAACAGGTCGGGCGTTACGCGCGGTGCCCGTGACGGTCGTGTAGCTGCGACGGCCCAGAAGGATCCGTTGTCCAATCAACACGATCATCGCGACCACGACCAGCAAACATGCCAAGAGCGCCGCGCCGGCTTGGTCGAAGCGCGTATTCAGTTGATGGTAGATTTCCGTCGTAAGCACCTGGACGCGCAGTAAGGAGAGCGCGCCGAAATCCGAAATCGCATAGAGAAAGATCAAGAGGCCGCCAGCCAGTATGGTGGGTCTGAGGAGCGGCAGGGTGACCAGACGAAGCACGCTCAATCGTCCATGGCCAAGCGTGCGTGCAGCTTCTTCATACGCTGGATTGGTCCGTTCAAGCGCGCTCGTGACGAAGAGGAACATGATCGGGTAGGTAAAACTCCCGAGGACGAACACGCCTCCCCAGTATCCGTAGATATTGACCCAGGGTGTGATCGTGCCGGTCAGTGAACGGAGGGCATCGTTCACGACCCCAGCCGGGCCGAGCAGTGTGATGTACGTGAGGGCTCCGATGTAGGAGGGAATGGCGAGCGGGATGGTTCCGAGCCATCGCCAGAGGCTGCGCCATGGAAGATTCGTTCGCACCACCAGCCATGCAAATGGTACCGCCAGGATCGTGGCCCAGACCGTCGCCATCAATGCGAGCGAGGCGGTCTTGAATACGAGACCTACGACATGTTCCAGCCCGATCGATCGGACGGCGGGCATCCCTGCTTCGAACGCGTTGACAGCGAGTGAGATGACCGGGGGAAGAAAGAGCAACCCGAGTACGCATCCTAGGATGCCTCCCATGTACCAATGCCATCGCATGATTGAAACCGCTCTCTAGCTATGGCAGTCAGAACACTGACCGTACAGCTCAAGTTTATGTGTCGTAATCTGGAAACCGTGTTGGTGAGCCACTTCCTCTTGGAGTTTCTCGATATCGCAGTTTTCGAACTCGATGATCTTTCCACATTTCGTGCAGATCATATGATCGTGGTGTCCCTTGTGGGAGACATTGTCGTAATGCGTCTGGGTGCCAAAGTGCCGTTGTTGCGCAATCCCACATTCGCAGAGCAAATTGAGCGTTCGATAGATGGTCGCGAGACCAATATGCGGCTCACGTTTCGCAAGCTGGTGGTAGAGCTGCTCAGCCGTGACATGTTCCATTTTTAGAAAGGTCTCAAGAATAATCTCGCGCTGGGTCGTAGCACGCAGTTCGTGGTTGGCGAGATGATCCCGAAGGATAGCCATCTCGTTGCTGATCGACTTCTTTTTAGAAGGTCCGGGCATAGGCCGTAAGTACTTAGGTTGAAGGTTGAAGGTTGAAGCAAGCGAACGCATAAACAGAGGCTAGTAAGGTCCGGTCTGTTGTCTTTACCATCAGCCTTCTACCTTCAACCTATCCACCTTCACATCGCCCCCTGATATTGATAATCAATCTCTTTATAGTCTCATTGGAGTGATCCCGTCAAGCAAAAAGCGCTGAAAACTCCTGTGTTTACGCGATGTCTGGAAGATCGTGGCTCAACGCAACGGCCTTCACATTGGCGTAAACCGTCTGGCCAACGGTGAGATTGAGCGCGGCCATGGATTTCCGTGTAATCCTGGCGAGGAGGGGAGAACCGATATCGAGTTTGATATCGATGGAGTGGCGATCGCTAGACCGCTCGCCGATCTCGACAACGGTCGCTTCAAACACGTTGAGAATGCTCGTGTGGGTTGGAGGCTGGCCGACCACGATGCTGACATCGCGTGATAATACGTGAACGCGTAACGGGTCACCGACCGAAAGCGCTTGTTGGGGAATCAGCAGGTGCCGTCCGTTGAATCCGATCCGTGTGAGCCCAAATTCCGGATCGTGGCCTTCGACGTGAGTGTCCAGAACAGCGCCAAGCGCATCCTGGTCGAGGTAGGGGTACAGATCGAGACGCGAAAATACGTCACGGATCGGCCCGGATGCGACCGTCTTCCCCGCTTCGACCAACACCAATGTCGTCGCCAATTGGAGAATTTCATTCATCGTATGGCTGACATAGACGATAGGAATATGGAGCTCGTCGCTCAGTCGTCGGATCAGCGGAATGATCTCGCGCTTGCGTTGGGAGTCGAGCCCAACGAGAGGCTCATCCATCAAGAGCAAACGTGGACTGGCAAGGACAGCACGTCCAAGCGCGACACGTCGTTGTTCACCGCCGGACAACGCCTGAGTGCGTCGATGCAACAATGACTCGAGATCAAGAAGGTCGATGACCTGGTCCCAGCTGATATATCGATCTCCCTCCGGAGTCCGCTTCAATCCATAACGAAGATTAGATTCCACGCTCAAATGTGGAAACAGCCGGGGATCCTGAAACACATATCCAACCGATCGTTGATGCGGGGGAGTGAACATCTGACGTTGTGAGTCTTGCCAGACAACATCGTCAAACTGAACAAATCCTGTAGGTGACTGTTGAAGCCCAGCTAGACAACGGAGAAGAGTCGTCTTCCCACAACCAGAAGGACCGAACACCGCCGTGAC
>JAJDBL010000222.1 GCA_029261375.1 Nitrospirales bacterium | reverse complement strand
CACCGCGATCTCCGCAATCTCCTTCACCGCATCGTCTGTAAACTGGAGATCAACATCTTCAGTTCCAATCAAGGCTCGATACTGAGTAATCAGTGCGTTGTTGGGCTCCGTCAAGATCCGAACGAAATCCTCTTTCGATAATGCCTCGAGTTCGACCCGGATTGGAAAGCGCCCCTGGAGTTCCGGAATGAGGTCAGATGGTTTAGCAACATGAAATGCGCCAGCAGCGATAAACAGGATATGGTCTGTCCGGATCATGCCGTATTTCGTGTTGACCGTACAGCCTTCCACGATCGGCAACAGATCTCGCTGAACACCTTCGCGGGATACATCCGGGCCGGTGGAACGTTCTTTTCCGGCAATCTTGTCGATTTCGTCGAGAAAGACGATGCCGCTCCGCTCAACTTTTTTCACTGCCAATCGAACCACTTCGTCCATATCAATCAGCTTCTGTGCTTCGTCCTGAATCAAGGCCTTGAGGGCGTCGGCGATATTCATCGTCCGCTGCTTCTTTTTAGCGGGAAACAGTCCTCCTAATGCCTCACGAAGATTCGATTCGATATCCTCCATGCCCACATTTGAAATCACCCCGATGGGAACAGATTTTTCTTTTGTCTCAATCTCAACATTTCGAGCGTCCAGTTTACCTTCACGAAGTTGCACACGAAGCTTTTCGCGTGTCTGCGTATACGAATCTGTGGGCGACGCGGTTTCTTGGCCATTCCCTCCGACAGGAGCAGGCTCGGTCGCGGGTTTGGCCGTGGGCGGAGGCAACATAAGATCGAGAAGACGCTCCTCACCGAGGGATTTCGCTTTCTCCTGCACCTGTTCGTGATGTTCCGCCTTGACCATGCTGACCCCCAATTCGGTCAGATCACGAATGAGCGACTCGACATCCCGTCCCACATAGCCCACTTCAGTAAACTTTGACGCTTCCACCTTAAGAAACGGCGCGCCGGACAGTTTCGCGAGGCGCCTCGAAATCTCGGTTTTTCCAACTCCCGTTGGGCCGATCATGATGATGTTCTTCGGAATAATGTCATTCTGTAACTCTTCGGGGAGTCGTTGCAGGCGCCAACGCGTGCGAAGGGCAATCGCCACCATCCGTTTCGCATTGCGTTGTCCAACAACATACCGATCTAGCTCCTCGACGATTTGGCGAGGGGTCAACGATTCCAGCGTTTCCGCAGCTGGGGGAGATTCGGACATAACGGTACCCCTCATGGTGTCAGCTCTTCGATCTGAATGGCATCATTCGTATAAATATCAATCCCTCCGGCGATCCTCATCGATTCGGTGAGGATCTCACGAACATCCAGCTCTGTTTTCGCAATCAACGCCCGCGCGGCTGCCAAGGCATAACCGCCACCAGAACCGATCGCAATCACTCCATCCTCCGGCTCGACGACATCGCCATTTCCGGTAATGATAAATGAGGTTTTGTGATCGGCCACCGCCATCAGCGCTTCCAGTTTCCGTAAGACACGATCAGTGCGCCAGTCTTTCGCCATCTCCACGGCCGCTCGCGCAAGATTGCCACGGTACTCCTCAACGCGTTGTTCAAACTTTTCAAATAGGGTCAAGGCATCCGCAGTTCCACCCGCGAAACCCGCCAGGATACGATCGTGATAGATACGGCGAAGTTTCCGCGCATTGTGTTTCATAATCGTGTTGCCAACAGTGACCTGTCCATCAGACGCAATGGCAACACGATCACGATGCCGAATACACAGAATGGTCGTACTTCTGACCTTGGCGCGAACAATGGGATCCAGCGTTCCATCGATTCTCGTTACCTTACGTTGCATGGCACTCCCGACATCGTCATTGGGTTAGGGTTTAGGCGGTTTCGCCATTTTCGCTCGCGGATGGGAACGGTCGTAGGCCTCCATCAGCCGCTGTGTGGCCACATGCGTGTACCGCTGCGTGGTGGAAAGACGCTCATGCCCAAGCAATTCTTGAATGGACCGAAGATCGGCCCCTCCATCGAGCAGATGCGTCGCAAACGAGTGACGCAACGCATGGGGGCTGATTGAGGGAATACTCGCAATGTGACTGCTCCATTTCTCTACCACCCGCTCGATACTCCGGACGGAGAGCCGGTTACCGAAACGGTTGCGAAACAATGGTGTTCGTCTCTTTGGGTCAGGCGCGTCGTCCATCATCGTTGTACTCGGCAGAGACTCAATATAGGCAGCAATAGCCTCCGAAGCAGGTGTCCCGATGGGCACCACCCGCTCCTTCTGTCCCTTTCCCAATACCTTGATCAGGCCTCCAGGAAGCAATCCATCCTCGATCGACAATCCAGCCAGCTCCGACACTCGAATGCCCGTGGAATAGAGCGTCTCGAGAATTGCCCTATCGCGCAATCCAAAACGGGACGTCTCGGCGGCAGGTTGTTCGACGAGACGGCAGGCTTCCTCCTGGGTCAGAAATTTTGGTAGTCGCTTTTCGAGCTTCGGCGACGACACCGTGGCGGCGGGGTTCGTTGGGACAAATCCCTCCCGCCCCAGATAATGAAACAAACTACGCAACGTCGCCAGCTTCCGAGCGATAGACGCCGCCTTAATGCCTTTCGTTCGATGCCCTGCCAGAAACGCTCGGATCATCGAGGCATCAACAGCCGTTGGCATGCACTCTCCCACGGTAGTCGCAAGGAATCCCTGGAACTGTTTGAGATCAATGCCGTAATTTCGCAGGGTGTGAGGAGACACACCTCGCTCAACACTGAGATGAGTTAGGAAACGTTGTATTGCGTCATCCACGTCCCAAGATCCTCCAGCGCGCGTTCCCCAATCATGCGTCGTTTCTGCTCCTTCTCACGTACCTTCATCGGCAAGGGCGGGAATAAACCGAAGTTCGTGTTCTTAGGCTGAAAATGCCGCGCATCGCTTTGCGTGATATGTGTAATGAGCGATCCATGTGCGGTCGTTTCCGGTGGGCTCACCAGTGGCTTCCCTTCAACCCCACGCGCCGCATTGATACCCGCAATCAGGCCAGTCGCCGCGGAATCAAGGTATCCTTCAACACCGGTCAGTTGCCCCGCAAAGAAAATCGCCCCGTTCATCTTCACTTGAAGCGTATTGCGCATCAGCGCAGGAGCATTAATGAAGGTATTACGGTGAATACTGCCATACCGCAGAAATTCTGCGTTCTCCAGCCCCGGAATCATGCGAAACACCCGCCGTTGTTCCGGATACGTCAGCTTCGTCTGAAATCCCACCATATTGTAGGACGATCCGTACTTATCTTCCTGTCGCAACTGAACCACAGCGTGAGACATTCCATTGGTTCGCGGATTGAGCAACCCCACCGGCTTCATCGGACCAAATAGAAGGGTTTCCCGACCACGCTCCGCCATCACCTCGACAGGAATACAGCCTTCAAAATAGTCGACCGTTTCGAAATCCTTAGGAGTGACCTTTTCCGACGCCATGAGCGCGTCGTAAAATCGATCGTATTCATCCTTCTCCATTGGGCAGTTCAGATAGTCGGCACCGCCTTTGTCATACCGCGACGCACGAAACACCGTCTCGTGCTGAATCGTTTCCGCATCGACGATGGGAGAGATTGCATCGAAGAACACAAGGTGCCGCTCCAACGTCAGACCTTTGATGGCATTCGCTAAACGATCCGACGTCAACGGCCCGGATGCAATGATCGAGATTCCATCGGTAGGAATATCCGCGATCTCTTCTCGCACAATAGTCACATGAGGATGCGCCTCAAGGGTGTCCGTGATCTGCCCCGAGAACTTCTCGCGATCCACGGCCAAGGCTGATCCCGCTGGAATGCGACAGGCATCAGCCGTCTTCACGATCAATGAATCAAGCCGTCGCATTTCTTCCTTCAAAATACCCGAGGCATTCAGGATATCCCCAGACCCAAACGAATTGCTGCACACAAGTTCCGCCAGTTTATCCGACGTATGGGCCGGCGTATTGGCCTGAGGCCGCATTTCGTACAACGTCACGGGAATGCCCCGCTTCGCCACCTGCCAGGCCGCT
>JAJDBL010000221.1 GCA_029261375.1 Nitrospirales bacterium | reverse complement strand
TCTGTCTCCGCAAGAGGTCGACAGGCAAGTGACCCTCGTGCTGTTGACCGAGATCCATTCCTGCCTTCCTCTCCCGCACAATAAATTGCTTCATGTTACGCTAACATCGCACACCGAGCCATCTTTGGACGGGTAGCTTATGCTGCTTGACGGCCTCGAACCCGCATACGCATTTTCTTTCCGATGTTGTTTGTGTAGATACCCAAGCTAATGTATATTCGCTGCGCTCTACCCCAAGGTATGTGTTACGAATCCCACGAAGGACGATATGGATGATCTCGCGATCCGAACCCGACTGTGTCGGCTCGAGCATACTGGGGCTAGTGTGTGGATTAGGTATGTATCGCGCGTTGCTGCTCGAGTGTTTGGGAGTGACGAGCTTACCTTATCCTCGTTGTCAATAGACTGACCAAGTCCCCTGCCGACATATGAGGAATCCAAAACCCGCTGATTTCGTGAAGATCGATCCCCTGTCATCACCCACATTGATCGTCGTGATTGATACTGAGGAAGAATTCGATTGGAGCAAGGATTTCTCGAGAGATCAGACATCTGTGCGGGCGATGCGATCTATTCATCGTGTTCAGGATGTCTTTGATGAATATGGCATTACACCGATTTACATGGTCGATTATCCTGTTGCCTCCCAGCCAGATGGGTACCGACCACTCCAGGAAATCCATGCGTCGGGGCACTGCTTGATCGGATCGCATCTTCATCCCTGGGTCAATCCACCGTTCGAGGAGTCCGTGACTCGACGCTTCAGCTTTCCAGGAAATCTCCCGCGATCGCTTGAGGCCGAGAAGTTACGGGTGCTGACTGAAACGATTACTGAGCGGTTCGGCGTTCCTCCCACGGTCTATAAGGCTGGCAGATATGGCGTTGGGCCTCACACTGCGGACATTTTGGAAGATCAGGGCTACAAGGTTGACTTAAGTGTGTGTCCTGGTATGGATTACGCTGGCGAGGGCGGTCCGGACTTCTCAAATTTTTCCGCATGGCCCTACTGGTTTGGAAGCGGGCGCCGTATGCTTGAAATTCCCCTCACTGCTGGATTTTCTGGTAGGTTGCGGCGTTGGGGGCGTATTCTGCACGAAAGAGCTTCACGTCCAGCTTTCGCGTCGTTACGTGCGCCTGGAGTATTGGCACGGCTCGGGCTGTTGGACAAGACCTGGCTGTCGCCAGAGGGGTTCAAGAATTCAGAACACCAAGCGCTGGTGCGCGATTCATACCGTGATGGCTTGCGAGTCTTTTCCTACGCATTTCATAGCCCGTCTGTTGAACCTGGCCATACGCCATACGTGAGATCTCAGGCCGACTTGGAAAAATTTCTTTCTCGCTGCCGCAGATTTTTCGAATTTTTCATGGGAGAGTTTGGTGGTAAGCCGAGCACGCCCCTCGAACTGAAGGCTGCGCTTACAAGCACTACTCGTCTTTCGGACAGCGAAGACTCAAGCGTATGCTAGACGTTTCCCTGTTTGACCAGAAGACGGTCTGGCTTTTTGTCGCAAGGTTTGCAGGAAGGATCAAATTGCCGTGTCATTACTTCTCCGGAGAGCTTTTTGGGCCAGGAATGACCTATCGAAGGGGATTGGGGCTGAGGCCGCGAGAAAATTTCGGCAATTGGGCTAGGCTACATGAGCCTACCATTAGCTGTTGGTTTTGTGGTCATTCGCTTTCACCTAGCGCGGATCGACTTGGTTTCGGCGCGAGCGGACGTTATTGCGCACCGGCACAGCTTGATTAATGACGTGTCGGATGTCATCTGTATTTATGTGCTGTCCCCTCAGAATAAAACCAAGAGTCACGCTGTCTCGTTCATCCTACAAGCGGCGGCGTGTTCAGCAACATCTGCACGCCTAGTATGCTGACTAGTCTTGAAGGTGTCCCCCTCCCTCGGTACGACGCGTGAACTGCTCCTGCCGCAGGTCGGTGACACAGGGTTGACCTTGGGCAACGGCGTTTTCCGGGAATGCCCACTTCAAGCTTAAAGAACAGCCCCAAGGTGATTGGTGGCAGAATCCCGTCCTATATCTGAACGCTAGGCCAACTTCTATAGTGATATCGTGGATCAGGCGGTCTCCGTCTGGACTCTCTAATCACGTAAGTGTGATATAGAGTAATGAACCCTAGGTGGTATTTGGTATAATAAAGCGAAAGGTTGCTTTACAAAGGAGGCAGTGAAGATGATGAAAGCAGGCACAATGGAGAACAAGAAACGTGGGCTATTGGCGACGATGATTCACAAGCTGAAGATGACGCTCTTATCCAAGTTTAAGAAAAAAGATCCCAATATTTATCCCTTCTACTAGATCAAAACTAGTTTCTCTTTCCCTTCCGTTGCGGTAGCCTTGCGGAGAGGCATTGTGCATTTCCGGTAGGGTGAGTTCCCGCAGGCAACCTAGGAGTCCTATAAAAATCATGGCGAACGGTTTTCTACGTGTCATTCTTGTCTTCGTGTACTATGGAGTTGTCGCACCTATCGGGCTTGTAGTGAGGCTATTTCGCGATCCTCTGGATCGTGTCCTTCCAGACGCCCGTGGGAGTTTTTGGACTAAGAAGGAACCCGTTTCCTTTGATCCGAAGCAATATGAAAAACAGAGGTAGCAGGTAAGAGGTTGAGTCTTTCCGTATCCAGTAGTGCACTCGAGCGCGTAGCGCTAGAGTTGTAACGCAACGTTGCGAGGTTCTTTTGCCAAACCTGGATGTCTGATTGACATCCAACAACTATTTTTGATGGTGTGTTGTTTCGAACCGTAAACCTCATGTGTGCCTGAGGTGGTTCGTTCATTCTTGGAGTGTGTTGTGGCGATAAATATTCTAGGAATTTCTGCATATTACCATGATTCTGCAGCATGTTTAGTGCGGGATGGAGAGATTGTTGCGGCTGCTCAAGAAGAGCGGTTCAGCCGAAAAAAACAAGATTCTGGCTTCCCTGAGCAAGCTGTAGCCTATTGTCT
>JAJDBL010000220.1 GCA_029261375.1 Nitrospirales bacterium | reverse complement strand
TTCACCGCCCTCGTGGATGGATCCCGGTATTTCTGGAGACACGTGACTGGGAATGCCTCCAGGAAAAGAGAATTGCTTGAAGAGTTTCTGCATTCCTTCGGCATCCTGGGACACATTCGGATAGGCTTCGCTGTACGTGCCTTCGAGGTAGGTGTTCGCGACGAGGCCAGGTCCACCATGCCCGGGACCGGCGATATAAATCATGCTCAGGCCGTCGCGTTTAATCACCCGATTCAGATGAACGTAAATGAAGTTGAGCCCAGGAGTGGTTCCCCAATGGCCAAGCAATCTAGGCTTTACATGTTTCAATTTGAGGGGTTTCTTAAGCAAAGGATTGTCGTACAAATAAATCTGTCCTATTGAAAGGTAGTTTGCAGCCCGCCAATAGGCATCCATGGCCTTCAGTTCTTTTTCAGACAGTGTTATTGCCATGATTTCGTCCTCCCTTGTAACGTCAGAAATTATGTGGAGCAGTGGCAGGCTAACGGAGTTCTAGCCGTCGGCGGGACACACTACTTAGTCGTAGACATGCATGCTTCATGCCACAGGGTGTGGCGTAATGAACTGCGGAAGTTGCTACGGAAAGCGTGTGACTCTGGGGCAATTGTCCACAGTGGCGAGAGGACTGGGGTGGAGAAACGCCCCAGCAATCAACGTGAAGACACTTCGTACTAATGTCTTGTTCCAGCCCGGAAGGGAGGAGGGGTGACCCGCTCCACGTTGCGCTACCACGCGTTATATGTTTTTGACCGTGACCAACGGGGAAGCCGGAATCGCTATGTTTCTGAAGCGGAACTGTGTTGGGTATGGGTTAGTCGAGCAGTTCTCCTAGATCGCTGACAACAAGATCGGCTCCGTGCTGTTTAAGTTCCTCGTCATTGCCCGATCGAGCAACCCCAATGACGAGACCGAATTTTCCGTTGCGGCCGGATTCAACACCCGAGATGGCATCCTCAACGACGACTGCACGTTGTGGGTCGACTCCTAGCCGCTTCGCCGCCTCAAGATATGTATCTGGTGCTGGTTTTCCTGGCAGCTTCAGGTCGTGCGCGACGACGCCGTCAATTCGGGTGTCGAAAAGATCCTCAATCTTCGCGGCTTTGAGCACGGTGAGGCAGTTATTGCTGGACGAGACAACTGCCGTCTTGATTCCTTGACGTCGCAGCTTGTGAACGAGTTTCACCGAGCCTTCAAATACTTCTACACCCTCTGATGCGATGACGTCGTTAATCATGTCGTTCTTGCGGTTCCCCAAGCCCCGTACGCTCTCGCACTCTGGTCGATCGTCATTGCTTCCCTCGGGAAGTTGAATTCCACGCGAGCGCAGAAAATCTCGAACGCCGTCGTAGCGGGGTTTTCCGTCCACGTAATGGAGATAATCGGTAGCGATATCAAACCCTTGAAATGGGGTTCCCGTATCGGTTGCTCGTTTGCGTAAATATTCGTCGAACATTTTCTTCCAGCATGTTGCGTGAACTTTGGCTGTTGCGGTAAGCACTCCATCAAGATCAAATAGCACTGCATCAAAGTTATCTGGGGAAATAGTCATATGTGTCATGTTAGGTTCAACTCCCATGAGGCGAATCCACCACCCGATCTTTGGCCGTTACCTCCGATAATGTGGTCGATTCAAAGGGGTGTAGCTTCATCGATACCGGAACATCAACATGTAGCACGATGTTTTCGCTTTGGTGGGTAATCTCTAATTCAGAACCCTTGCGAAGAAGATAGGTAACGGACCCTTGGCCGATGTTTACTTCGAGTTCCTGCCCCCGAATTGTCAATGGAAATTTCAATTTCTCCAGCTGCTTAGGCATCCTCGGATTGAAGGATATGTGCCCGTCGTAATCCCGCATTCCCGCGAATCCGTATACCGATACCAACCATGTCCCACCAGTGGATGCGATGTGACATCCGTCTTTTGCATTGCCCGCAATATCTTCGAGATCCATGAGGGTTGCGTAACGTGCGTAGTCGCTCGCCAGATCCGGGTAGCCGATTTCAGACGCAATAATGCTCTGGATGCAGACCGACAACGAGGAGTCTCCGGTGGTTAAAGGATCGTAGTAATCAAAGTTCCGCTTCTTCTGCTCGTCGGAAAATTCCTGCCCTAAAAGAAACATGGCTAGGACAACGTCGGCCTGTTTGATTATCTGGTGTCGATAGATTACGAGTGGATGATAGTGCAACAGCAGCGGGTAATGTTCTGGGGGTGTATGCTCGAAATCCCAGACCTGCTTGTTCAAGAAGCTGTCATCTTGTGGGTGAATTCCTCGCTTTTCATCAAACGGGATATACATGTTGTCGGCAGCTTTGGTCCACGCATCGATCTCAGAGAGTTGCAAGTTGATATCGTGCACGAGGGCAGCAAATCGTTCCGGCCTTTCCCTTTGCAGCGATGCCACTGTGGCTGCAGCATATCGTAAGTTGTGACGTGCCATGAGATTCGTGTAGGTGTTGTTGTTGACCACCGTGGTATATTCATCGGGCCCGGTTACCCCATGGATTTGGAATGAGCCATGGTTCGCTTCCGGATAACATCCCAGGTCAACCCACAATCGGGCTGTTTCAATCAGCATCTCGGCGCCGAAGTTGTACAGAAAATCTTTATCGCCTGTGATATCGACGTACTTCTTCAGACCAAACATGATGTCTGCGTTGATGTGATATTGAGCGGTGCCGGCCTCGAAACATGCCGATGCCTCTTCGCCTTTGATCGTTCTCCATGGGAACAACACTCCCTTCTGATTCACCTCACGCGCACGCTGTCTAGCCTTATCGAGAAGGCTAT
>JAJDBL010000219.1 GCA_029261375.1 Nitrospirales bacterium | reverse complement strand
CAAGAAGGAAACCAGCCCCTCCTGCGAGTCCATAGCGGCGGTCCTTCGTATTCCCAGTACGAATACGGGTTCCAGATCCTACGCCCAAGCAAAAGCCCGTGTACTGAAAGAGTGGATCACCCGGCCGACTCTTTGGCGCGTCGGTTGCGTTGTATCCGCTGGAATAGACATCCCCACATTGATAGGAGTCATCGCCCGAAGCATCGATGACGATGCCTCTTCCAAGGGGCCCGCCAAACCCAATCGCATATCCGAAGCTCGTGAATGTATCGTGACCTGCGTTGTCAATGAGCAGACCGATGCCTCCTAACGCGGCTCCCTGTGTGAGCTTCGATCCCCAATAGTGATCGTTTCCAGCATCGTCGATAAGCAACCCAACACCGGCAAAACCTGTTCCGCCTGAACCCGGAGGAAGACGGTATTCGTCATGACCACCGCCATCAAAAAGAAGTCCAACACTAAGGCGTCCGGTTGCCGTTCCTAATGCAGTTCCGTGATATTGGTCGTCGCCAGAAAGATCGATCACTACGCGATTGCCGTCCGCAGCCTTTGCAGGGGAAGCGATCGCGCCACGATATACATCGTCTCCTCCCAGATCGATGACCACCGCGATATCACCCCTCAATTCGTAGGTGTTCTGGCCAGCCCCGCCAATCACAACGAACCCGAACGGAGTCTTTCGGATAATTTTCACTTCTCCGGTCACGGAAGGATGGGAACTTGACTCCTCATGATAATTGTCAAACGCGGCCTTGATCCCGGCGAGCCAGGCGGGATCTGAAAGCTGACTGAGAATCGCGGCAGATTTGACTAGATACGCGAAATCGACATACTCCTTCACCAACCGTGCGAAGCGAAGCCCATCGCTAGCTTGCTTGAGAGGATCATTGCTGCGCTGGCCGATCTGGGGCGAAAAAGTATCCGTGAGCGATCTCGCATAATCGAATAGAAAGACTCGATCGTCAGGAGATAGTTTAAGGAACGATTGTTCCCTAAAATGATTTGCGTCCTGTAGGGTCGATATGATGTCGGAAAGATAATTTTCGTGATGTGATTCACGATGAGATAATATGGAAACGAGTGGTTCCTCTGGAGCGAAAGCGTCCCTCGCGATGAGATGCAGTAACCCGGAGACATTGCCGCCGCTGTCTTGGGAGATCCTAGCTAGTTCAGATGCGTATCTTTCGAGGCGGATCATTCCTTCCCATGGTCGGGTCAATGCGTTTATAGCAAGTGGTTGCTTGAAGTTTGAAGAGTGGCTTTCTGCTCTTGTGAGAGCCTGAAGTGTTGCTACATACTCAGCGGCGATATGTTGATCCATGGTGGGTCTGACACGTGCCTGAAGCCTGACGAGTGAGCCTTCCGTTTCCGAATATGGCGTGGCTATTCTGGTATCCGGATTCTCGTGGGGTTGGGTGGGGACACGAAGCGTACTACAACTGGCTAATCCAAGAAGAGTAGCGGCTGTTGTGAGGACGAGGAGGAGGCGACTCGAGTGGCCTACCGGAGGAGCATGCCGCATACACTACCCCTGCCCAAGAATGTCAGATCTTCAATGTGTAGGAGCATCTTGACCCCAAAGCTCTGCCAGCCGAGGGTCGCGTTTGCACATGTAGCGGTAGACCTGGTATCGGACGGGGTTTTTATCGGAGAAATCTTGGTGATACTCTTCTGCCGGGTAAAAGGTGCCGACTACGGTTATCTCAGTCACTACTGGTTCGGGAAATGTCTTCGTCGCTTCAATAGATTGCTTGGATTCTCTTGCGAGGCGTTCCTGTTCTGCATTATGGAAGAAAATCGCCGTCCGATACTCCAATCCCACATCACAGAATTGCCGGCCAGCGGTCGTGGGATCAATGTTGTGCCAAAAAATATCTAAGAGTTTTTCATAACTGATTTTCCGGGGGTCGTAGACGATTTGAACTGACTCAGCATGGCCGGTATTACCATGGGAAACATTTTCATAGGTTGGATTTGTAGTATGTCCTCCCGTATAGCCAGCAGCCGTAGCAATTACGCCGTCGAGTCCCGCAAACGGGGGCTGCATGCACCAAAAACACCCACCTGCAAACGTCGCCCGCGCGTAGGACTCATCTGTGGTTTCGCCAATGCTGGTCGCAACATTGACAAGCGTCATCATGACAACAACGAAGACTCCAGCAATTGGTTGATTAAGCTTCATCCGTTTGTAACCTCACGTATCAGAATGGATGTAGGATGCTCGAACAAGCCGTCCAGCAAGGCCGCAGCAAGCGAGAAGGCGAATCGTACGACTGTACGTTGAGCCGCTCTCGCGCCGCGAGAACGCCGCTGGCGGTTTGGTTCAACATCCTGCCGTTAGTCGGAGGGGGGCTCGAAATGCCCCGACGGCCGCGACTGCCATGGAATGGTAGATCGCCGTGCTTGCTTGACCAGACTGCGAAGATTCGCCTCTGCAGCACGAAGAAGCTTAGGGTCGCCTTCTTGAAGCAGCGTCGTAAGTAACAGATACAATTCCCTATCTTGCTGCGCTCCACACAACATGCGCTCCGTAATCAGATCAGGTGAATCGCCGCCCTCCAACGCCTCATTATCGGCGTCAGTGAGTAGGAGCTTGACTGAGCTGGGATGGTGAAATAGCCAGGATACTGGCACGCCAATCGCCTCGGCTAGTGACGAAATCATGGATGCCGGAGGGTCCGTATCTCCTGATTCGATCGATTCCAGCTGTTCGGTCTCGATTCCCGCTTTGGTGGCAAGGGCCGTCACAGTCTGGCGTCGTTCACGCCGCCAGGCTTGTATGGTCAAGAGACTGGACATGCTAAAAATGCTAACAAAGAACCGAAATGCTGTCTACAAAGCTTGCATCGCACCAGAGCAAGTGTCTAGCATGACTTCTCGGATATTTCGCGCGGTGAATTGAGCCCGTATGGAGGAATTGTCATGGGCGAAACGCCTTCCGAACGAGCAGCTCTTCTTGCAGAACTTGAGGCTCTACGGAGTCATAGCCAAGAACTTGAGCAGCGTCTGAAGTTCTCGACGGACGCACAGGTATCGTTACAACGATATGCACGGATGATCTCGTGCACCAGCGATTTTTTTGTATTTGTGGATCGAAGCTATCGATATCAGGTGATCAACAAGCCATACGCAGACTTCCTGGGACTGCAACAGCAAGATATCCTCGGAAAACGTATGGATGAGGTGGTCGGCGCTGAGGTATTTGAAAAGCTGAAACCCTACCTGGATACATGCCTTGCAGGGGAGCCTGCCGACTATGAGGATTGGTGCAGACTCCCAGATGGAAGGGAACGGTATCTTCATGTCCGCTATTACCCCTTCTGTGATGTCGATGGGAAGGAGCCTGGGGTGATCGCCAATATTCGCG
>JAJDBL010000218.1 GCA_029261375.1 Nitrospirales bacterium | reverse complement strand
TACCATCTAGCGAGGCGACATCGCCAACAGACACGGTTTGGTCATGGCCAGCGTTGGCCACAGGGAGCGCTCGACCAAAGGGGATCAATTGTTCGGTAACCAGATCCAGGACGCCAACATCATCGCCTATTGTGATCGTATAGGTCTGCGGTGGAAAACAGCACCCCACGCCGGGACCATTGTGCGGTTCGTGCCACATCCAAATAAGCAATCCGCTGAGCGGGGCAACGCTGGGATCGAAAAGGCTCCGATCTCCAATCTCCACTTCTCCATGCCAACCTGTAGCCTCCCGACGATCGTAGAAGTACACGGGTAACCCCCCGACCAAACCGCTTGCATCGAAAAAATCTCCCGGGGGGACAGTCTCCGTCACGATCAGACTATGATCGACACCATGGACGGTCAGGGTAAAGGGCTCGGTGTTGAGATCAATACTGTCGTGGCCCGATCCAAGAGTGATGTGGCCGAGACTACCTAGGACGAACCCTCCAAAAAAACCAGGTATATGGGGAGCGTCACCCCACTCAACGGCGGTCGGTCCTATCTCGATGGCTTCGAATTCAGTCAAGGCTCCCGCAGGACTGGGAGATACAATTATCGCGAAAAGGCACAGAGCACAGAGTGGAGAGAACAGTGAACACAGTCAGAGAGACACGGTAAGGTGTTTGCGGATGATTCATAGATCCTCCTCAGTCGGTGACGAACTGCGTGAGGCTACGTTGCTAGGGCTATTTGCGCCTGTACCAAATTCACGCCGACTATGGCACAACGCCCGTGCGATTGATATAGGTGTTTTGCTGATTTTATAAAAATGTTCAGCGTGTTAGTTCTTGTTGGTTCGTGTTACTGAATACTAGCCCAAACTGGCTATACGATGGCTATACGCCTTGAAGGCATTCCAATGACGACGGCGCACCTCGTGGGTGAAGACGAGATCCTTCACTTCGTTCAGGATGACAGGAGCGAAGGGCTCTGTATAACAGCGGAAGGAATGGGGATGACGGATGCGGCAGTCGGGACGGCGTGTACAGCCGTGTGGTCATTCTGGGCGCCGTTCGCGGAGTTGATCGTGAGCAAAACCTAAGGGCTCCGGGCAGGCTCTGGCGAGGAATGTCTCGACTTTAATGTGTGGGAGGCCTGGACTCGTACGCCGATGGCTACGGCATGTCTATCCGAATGTCTGAAAAGAGATCCTTCGTTACTCTCAGGATGACAGAGGGATATGACGGACGTCTTGATCGGTTTGTTTTCGGCTTGATTCGCTGAACATGTGGGATCAGTCTGATCTCACCCCCACCCCGTGCCCCGAAGGGCATCTTCGGCCCCCCCCCCTCAAGCGGGAGGGGGTAATGGCTAGGATCAATTATCGCGTTGATCTGTTTGCTTTTCACTTGGCATCGCATTGGGTTAGGGCGTCCGTGAGATTGCTTCTGGCGTGCTTGAAGTCTGGTTTCCACCGGAGGGCTTCTTGGTAGTGGGTTATTGCCTTATCGAGTTTTCCTTGGGTGTACAGAATATGACCGAGGTTGTTGTGGGCTTCAGCGAAGTCGGGGTTTAGACGTATGGTTTCTTGGTAGTGCACGATGGCCTGATCGAGTTCGCCTTTTTGATGCAGGAGTACGGCCAGATTGCTGTGGGCTTTGGCGAAACTGGGAGTGGCCTTGACCACGTTGCGATACTGTTCGATTGCGGCATCGAGCTTTCCTTCCTGTGCTAGCTGTCCTCCTCTACGAAATGCCTTCTCGGCAGATTCTGGAATGGTGTTCTGCGCATCTTGGGTTGCCACGATGGGTGGTGGTTCACTGCCGGCGAGGAGGCTTGGCTTGAGACGGCGAACTTCTCGGAAATGCTCCGCAGCCTCGTCACCTTTGCCGTGCTGAGCGAGGGTCACCGCGAGGTTGTAGTGGGCTTCGGCATACTTGGGACTTGCACGAATGGCGTCTCGGTAGTGGATGATGGCTCTCTCGTGTTCTCCACGTGCATCGAGCAGGTTCCCAAGATTGTTATGCGCGCCCGCATGCTCACGGTCGAGATCGACGGTCTGTTGATACTGCTCAGCCGCTTCCGTCACCTTTCCCTGCCGTTCCAAGACAATCCCTAGGTTGTAATGCGCGGGCGCAAAGTTGGGATCGGCCTGCAACGCCTCACGCAGATGGATCACGGCTTCAGCTCCCCTCCCCTCATTCATCAGTAGATTGCCTAAGTTGCTATGCGCACGAGCGCTGTGTGGCGACGCCTGCGCCTCGTGGGTCCAAAAGACAATCTCATTGCCCCACACGGCATTCCGTTGAACCGTCGCGACCGACAACAGGCCTACGATGAGGCCCAGTACGCCCACACGTATCCATTCATGTTTGATCAGTCGAAACGCGAGAACCACGAGGATGACGGGCAGGAACATCGAGGGGAGGTAGGTTCGGTGTTCATACACGAGTTCAAATCCCAGGATAGACGACTCAATCACGAGGTTGCCTAGAAACCAGAGGATGCCAAATGCTAGAAGCCGCTCGCCCTTTTGCGCAAGCCAGAACGCCAGTCGAAGAAGCACGAGAATCGTGATCAATGCCGCCAGTGTCGTCAGGGGTTCGAATAACGACGTTGAGAGGACATAGTCATAGTCGAGATGCAATCGAGACGGGTGCGGATAGACAAACAGACTGATGTAGTGCAACGCCACCCGCCACTCGGTCAACACTCGCTCTACCACCGTGAAATCACGCCCCTGATAGGTGTACAAGATCGAACGAATAGGATTTCCATCGGTATAGATGAGTGAAACGGCGACGAACGCGACGATCGCCCCAGCAAGCCACACTCCCTGTTGTCGGAGCCACCGCCACCGTGCCTCTTGATAGAAGTACCACTCATAGAGAATGAGAAAGAACGGCAGGGTCGCGGCATTCTCTTTACTTGCCATCGCAAGCACCGCGGAAATACTGCATCCCAGAAACCACGCGTATGCTCGACGCGGTGTGGCCTTGGACGGAGCTTGGCGTCTCTGACCATCGGATCGCTGCTGATTTCGTCCGATGACATAACAGAGGAGAGAGAGCAGCACCCACAGCGCGGCCATACTATTCATCCGCTGCAAGATATAGGTTACCGATTGTGTATGGAGCGGGTGGACCAACCAGATAAGCCCGGCAAACATTGCGATCGCACTCCGGTAACTCGCCAACGAATGCAAACGATCAGAGGGCTCCCGAGGACGAATCCCTAACGTAACGCGGATCAGGAGATACAGCAGGATGCCATTGAGAAGATGGATCGTGACGTTGACCAGGTGATAGCCAAAGACATGGTATTCGCCGACGTAGTAATTGAGAGCGAAACTGAACAGCGGAAGCACACGCTTGGAATTGGGACTCTCCAACACACCGCCCAGTTGTTCTGGAGTCAGCGCGGTGACACGAATATGGGGATTCTCGACGATATTAAGCTTGTCATCGAAATGAAACGGCGCGTCGAAGCTGTTGGCGTAGATGAGCGATCCAACAACGACGTAGAGCAGGCACACGACAAGAAACGACGGTGACCAAGAGGTGTGCGGATGTCGATCGGACATTTTCCCTTGACCCGGTCGACTCATTTTCTATGTATCCGGGTTATCATGTTGAATGACCGTGTCAGTATCGCAATACTCGCAGCACGCAATGCCACGTTGGCGAGAAAAGCCCCCTCACCCTCCCCTCTCCCGCC